>JAQTXY010000201.1 GCA_028688535.1 Methanothrix sp.
TTTATCAAATCCCTCTGCGACATATATCCGCAAAGCTCTAGATTTGGCGAAGGATATTTTGCTGCCAAAATTTTCCGGTCATTATCGGACAGTCCCATTACCAAAAATCTGGCGTCAGGAATATGCTCAGCCGCTCTGGCGAAGGCCTCTATGCCTTTGAGTTTTATTACATTTTTCGTCCCTGAGGCTACAGTTATCACCAGATTTTTCTTATCGCTTCCCGGCACGAACTTATCGGTGTTTATCCCGTTGTAGATGACTATTACCTTTCGGTGCTTTGTCCTAGCGAGGACCTCTCCCTCTGTGAACTTCGACACCGCCAGAATGATATCTGCATTCTTCAAGACGTAGTCTGCATAGATTCTTTTGTCTATGCCTTGGGTATATTGCCCATAATTCATCTCAGGAACGAATGCCACATCATAGCCGCCCGCCACAACCATGGATCGTTTGTTCAACATTTTTGATATAAGCACTGCAATAAACGAGTGTCCTGAGGCGAACCAGGAATAGGTTATATCTGAATTAAATATGGCTCGCGCTATTTTTAATATATCCTTGGGCCTTCGATAGCTAACCTTCTCCACGGCGAAATGCTTGGAAAGTATCTCATAGTCCTGTTTAACAAAGGACGAAAAATCATAATATATAAATGCTATCTTCATTTTGATTCAAGATGCGAAGCCTTTTGCAGAACCTTTTCGTAACTCTGGGCCATCTCTCTCCAGTCATACCTTTCTGCCAGGGATCTGAATCTCTTCTCGTTGTCTCCTGCTGCTAATACCTTCTTTACCTGCATGATGAAGCTCTCCACATCATCATAGTAGTAAATCTCATCGCCCAGCAGCTTCTCCAGAGAGATCATACGGCTAGAGAGCACCGGTCTGCCGCAGGCCAGATAATTGAAGACCTTTCCTCCGGCGGCGTACTCGTTCTTCTTCATCATCTTCAGGGGATTAAGACCGATATCCATGGCAGAAATATAGCGGGAGAGCAATGCATACTCCACAGCTCCCGTGAAGACAATTCTATCCAGAACACCATAGTCCTTGGCCATCTTCTTAATCTCATCCCCATAATCGGTAAAAAGTCCCGGCCCCACAACCAGCAACGTGGCATCCAGGCGGGGCATCGCTGACACCACTGTCTCCAGATCCACCCAATGCTCGAGCGAGCCCACATAGCCCAGGACCACACCCGTCAGGCCTAGAGATTTCTTGGCCTCCTGCATGGAGAGCGGCCGGAGTAGTTTTGTATCTACCCCATTGGGAATCACGGTTATATCTTTTATACCCAGGTCCTGCAGAAAAGCAGAGAGCTCTTTGGTAACTGTAATTACAGAGTGTGCCGAGCGCAGGTTGTATCTGGTGATGAGGCTTACCACCTGCTTGACGATATCTCCCAGGGCCGATCCGGGATAGTAAATCGATGCCGATTCCTCAAGATGATCCAAGTAGTCGAATACGACGGGCGAATGCGCGAAGTTAGCAGCAAATGATGGCAAGATATTGGTGGACAGGATTATATCTATGTCCAGCTTCTTCACAATATGTCTGATCTTCCATAAGTGATATGGGAAGTTTAGGAGGTAATAGAGTGAAGGGTCCTCAACATTTATCCAGCTTGCCTCCACCAGCTGGCATTTTGTTTCCCTTGCCTGTAGCTTTGAAAACCTCTTCAGGCCGAAATGCAGCACATATACATCATGCTCCTCTGCCAGATTGTCGAATATGAAATTGAGCCGATTGGGAACAGGATGCCTGATCCAATCGGTAGTGGGTATTACCAGTATTTTCATTTATCCTGTCGTCCTCGTTAAGTACCTCTTGATCTCTGCATGTATAAAAGATTGGGCCTTTTATCAATTCTTACACGAACAACTGACCGAAAAGATCTAAAGCCTGGTTGAGCAACAGGAATGAGTTATAGATATCCGGAATGTGATAGATTTGAAGGGAGTCATATTGGCGGCGGGAGAAGGCCGCAGATGCAGGCCGCTTACCCAGACCAGATCCAAGGTTATGCTTCCCGTGGGAAACCGCCCTTTCATGGAGCATGTCATTTCGGCTCTGGCTGCAAACGATATTCGAGATCTTTACATAGTAGTAGGCTATCAGAAAGAAAGGGTCATGGATTATTTTGAGGATGGTCTTGATTTTGGGGTAAAGATCACTTACCTCGAACAAAATGAGCTTTTGGGGACTGCCCATGCCCTGCGCAAAGCTGAAAGCTATGTTAATGAGGAATTTCTCGTGGTCAACGGAGATAATCTTATAGATGCTCGGGCAGTCAGGGAACTGATTGCGGCTAAGGGAGAAAATGTGATATTGGCAGCTCTTCGTCGGCATTCCGGGGACTATGGAGTCCTAATGGTGGAACAGGAGAAGGTAAAGGCAATAATTGAGAAGCCAGGGAGGCCATGTTCAGGAATTCTCAATACGGGGGCCTACAAATTCAGCCCGTCTATCTTTGAGAATCTTCGCCATACGCCCATATCGGAGAGGGGATCTTACGAGCTGACCCAGACCCTATCTCAGATGATTGCAGACGGAAGAGAAGTTGTACCCCAGATCACCAAAGGCATATGGTCTGATGCCGTATTTGCCTGGGATCTTCTCAATGCCAACAACCTTGCTCTGGGTATGAAAGATACAATTATCTCAGGTGAGGTGGAAGAGGGCGCAATAATCAAAGGCCCGGTGGGGATAGGCAGAGGCACCATTATCCGCTCCGGATCTTATCTGGTGGGTCCGGTCTGTATAGGCGAGGACTGCGATATCGGCCCGTCAGCCACAATTCTGCCGTCCACTTCCATAGGTGACAGTACAAGGATTGGCTCGCATTCTGAGGTGAGAAACAGCATAATAATGAATGATGTCCGGATCGGCACGGCTGCTATTATCTCCGATTCGGTTATCGGGGCAAGTTGCACACTGGGTGATCAACTGGTCATAGAAACTGGTCCGTCGGTAGTAAATTTGGAGGATGCCTTTGAGAGGACGGAGTTCGGAGCGATATTTGCCGATGATGTGACCACAGGAAGCAGAGTTTTGGCCGGTCCGGGAACGATTGTGGGAACTGGTGCGCGCATAGGCTCGGGAGCATCAATTCGCGGTTGGATTGAGAGGGAAAGCAGGGTGATTGGCTAATGTGCGGAATTGTGGCTTATATTGGCGATCAGCCGGCAGGGCCAATCCTTTTTGATACTCTGAAAAGGTTGGAGTATAGAGGTTATGATTCGGCAGGAGTGGCCCTTAAGTCTGAGGGAACGATTGTAGTCCTAAAGTCAGCCGGACGAATCGCCGATCTGGAAAAGGTCTACCAATCGCTGGGTTGTCCGGGAGAGGATGTAGGCATCGGCCATACACGCTGGGCAACACACGGCAGGCCAAGCGATCGCAATGCTCATCCTCACACCTCCGGGGAGATTGCCATAGTGCACAACGGCATTATCGAAAACTACCTGGACCTAAGAGAGCTGCTAACTGAAAAGGGCTATGCATTTACTTCCGAGACGGATAGCGAGGTTCTGGCGCACCTCATTAACTTTTATTTTAAGGGCGATCTTTACGAAGCTGTTTGCAAGGCTTTGGTGCATGTAGAAGGCTCCTATGCCGTGGCTGTGCTCGCAGCCAGTTCACCCTATCTGGTCTGCGCCAGAAAGGACAGCCCTCTGGTTCTTGGCAAAGGCAATTGTGCAATCTATGTGGCATCCGATGTTCCTGCTCTTCTTCCCTATACCAAAGATGTCATCCGCATGAAAGACGGTGAGATCGCCCGGATCTTTGCGGACCGTGTTGAGATAATGGATAAAGAAGGTCTACCCCGCGATGTGCTGGTCGAGTGCATTAACTGGGATTCCGATGCCGCAGAGAAGGGCGGCTATTCGCATTTCATGCTCAAAGAGATTCATGAGCAGCCACGTGCCATTCGTGAGACCATCGCCGGACGCATCTCGGAGATAGAAGGGGATGTGCAGCTCAAATTGGGCATAAGCGATGAGGAGATAAAAGGCCTGGAGAGAGTGACTATCATCGCCTGCGGTACATCCTACCACGCCGGAATGCTGGCCAAGAACCTGTTTGCCCGCGTGGCCGGTCTGCCTGTTGATGTTGAGGTGGCATCCGAGTTTCTAAATCTTCAGGTACGACCCAAGACCATGCTCCTGGGCATCACTCAGTCCGGAGAGACGGCAGATACTCTGCTCGCCCTGAAGAAGGCCAAGGCCTGCGGTGTACGCAGCATTTCCATAACCAATGTCCTGGGCTCAACAGTGGCCGAGCTGGTGGACGGCACCATCTACACTCGCTGTGGCCCGGAGATAGGCGTGGCCGCAACCAAGACCTTCACCTCCCAACTGGTGGCCATCATTCTGCTGGCAGTACGTCTGGGCAGAGCCCGCGGCCATCTTACGCCTGACCAGGCCAGAAAGATGCTGATCGAGCTGACCAAACTGCCCGGCCTGGTGCAGAGGGTCCTCGAGAAGAGGGAGGAGATCAGGGAGATCGCTGAGCAATATGTCGGCGCAAGCTGCTACTTCTTTATCGGCAGGGACTATCTCTATCCTATCTCCCTGGAAGGCGCTTTGAAGATGAAAGAGATCGCCTATATACCATCCGAGGGCTACGCAGGAGGCGAGCTCAAGCACGGGCCGCTGGCGTTAATTACGGAGAAGACGCCTGTAGTGGCTCTGGCAACTTGCGGCAAGAAGATCCAGTCCAATATAAAAGAGGTCAGTGCACGTGGAGCTGAGGTTAT
>JAQTXY010000202.1 GCA_028688535.1 Methanothrix sp.
GATCTGATTCGCCAAGCCATCTCAGCCGCATAGCCGCCTGCCATCTGCAGGGAATTGAAGAGCTCTATGTCATCCATATCTTTCACGCAAGAAGCACTGGTCCCCTCTTCAATCATGTGCCGGATGGCTGCGGCTATCATGCACTCCGATATGCGGCAAACATGATGGTAATAAACAGACGGATGCATGAGCAGCCGGGAAATTAGCAAAGATGTCGCAGCCTGCACGCCTCCTGCCTCCACCACCAGCTCTCCACCGTGTAGTTTCATCTTTTGCAGCAGACGCAGCCGGTCTATCACTCCGTAAGCTACGCCGGTGTAATGAGCATCCCGGATCAAGTAGTCCATCCTATCCACATCGATTTCGCCGCTCACGATCTGCCCCAGGCCAACTCCATTTATGGCGGCCTGGATCTCGGAGGCTTTCAGGTCGTATTTATCTAAAACCGCCCGCAGTTCGCCTTTCTTCAGGATGTCAATGATGCTCTCGTGCTCCTTTCGCAGGTAGGGAGCAAGGGCCGCCTCCGTAGCATGGGAGAGCGGGCCATGGCCCACGTCATGCAGAAGCGCTGCGGCTCCTACCAGCATCCTATCCTCTTCTGGCAGGCTGAGATGGCTCGCGAGCAGATCTGCCAGGTGATAGGCACCCAGGCTGTGCTCGAAGCGAGTATGATTGGCGCCGGGATAGACCAGGCTCGCCAGGCCGAGCTGTTTGATCCAGCGCAGCCGCTGCATCTGGGGTGTGTCCGCGATCTCCAGGGCAAGGCCCACCAGCTGAACATAACCATGCACAGGGTCTCGAATCTCGGTCATCAGCCTAGCTTTGAGTCTCCTTGATTAAATATTACTATGTGTCTCCATTTTTTTTGGCAAACGGAAACTCTTATATCCTAAAATCGCTATTACGCCGAGCTTCAGATGGAATTCAATGGCACGCTGGAGGTATGAGTGACTGCAGCTTTCGACAAGATGTCAAAATTTTGTCTATTGCATGACAACTCTCCAATAGGCAATTGACAGAGGTTTGAAACCTTGAAAAAAATCAGCGACCATTTTATCTTGATGAGGTACAATTGGAGCCAATCTATCAATTCCTGTCTGCTCGAACCTGGTTCTCCGCACCTATTTGAATCTCTGGCTTGAATTCGAGGAAAGAAAGAATGAAGCTTCGAATTGTCTTTGATATCATCGGCACCGTGCTGAAGATCATGGGTTTGTTGCTCTTAGTGCCGGGAATGGTCTCGGCTTACTACCATGAAACCAGTGGGATTGCCGCCTTTGCCCTGACCTCTCTATTCTCCATAGGCACAGGCATCATCCTCAGTCGGCTGGGGACAAAAGGAGATTTGGGTGGCAAAGAAGCATTCGCCGCGGTCTCTTTGGGATGGCTTGCTGCCACTTTCTTCGGGGCTTTGCCCTTTGCATTTCTGGGTCTGGGGCCGGTCGATGCACTCTTTGAATCCGTATCGGGCTTCTCGGCAACCGGAGCTACAATTCTTGTTGAGTCGAACGCTCAAGGGTACTACATAGTCAATTCCACTCTGGTCAATAATAGTATCTGCGCCGCACTTATCAATGGTGCGACCGGTGACATGGCAGGCTACAATATCGCCTTTCGGGCCATAAATAGCCAGACATTTTACGGCCTGCTCTTTTGGCGCTCCTTCCAGCAACTCATCGGTGGCCTGGGCATAATTTTGATGGTGGTGGCCATCTTTCCCCAACTGCGCGTGGCCGGCCGCCAGCTCTACCGGGCCGAGACTGTAGGGCCCAGCAAGGATACCATCACGCCGCGGGCCACAGCTACAGCCAGAATTCTCTGGAAGGTCTACCTGCTCTTAAATGTGGTGGAGATAATACTGCTTTATGCCGCAGGCATGCCTTTTTATGATGCAGTATGCACGGCATTTTCCACACTGGCGACAGGCGGATTCTCTCCCCAGGCATCCAGCCTCGTCGCATACAACAACTCCATCATCGAGGCAATTATCGCCGTTTTTATTGTCCTGGGCATGTCCAGCTTCACGCTGCACTACAAAGTCCTCACCTCAGATAAGCTGGCCTGGCTCAAAGATGAAGAATTCAGGTTCATGATCACCATCCTGGCCATTGCCACCGCAGTCCTGCTCTTCTTTGGCGGGATCGATGGGGGGCTGGCGGAGCGCTTCCGGTTTGCTTCGTTCCAGGTAATTTCATTTATGGGAACATGCGGCTTTGTCAATTCCCTGGATTACGATAAATGGTCCACTGCTGCTAAGCTAGCTATGATGATGGTCATGCTCATCGGAGGCTGCGTCGGCTCGACCGCTGGAGGCATCAAAGTGGGCCGGCTTCTGGTCGGCTGCAAGTATGCTTACAACGAACTTCGCCATATGATTCATCCCCATGCAGTGATGTCGATTCGCCTAGGTGAAGCTCGAGTTTCGGAAGAGGTTCTCCGGCCAATGCTCTTTTACTCATTCTTCTATCTGGGAGTCTGGCTGGGGCTATCTCTGTTTCTGGCTATGGTCTCGTCCAATGATTCGCGAATTGACCTCACTGTCGTGTCCTCGGCAATTGCCTCCTGCATGGGCGGCGTGGGTCCGGGCTTTGGCATTATTGCCTTTGATTGGTCGCAAATGTCAAATGCTGCCAAGATGATCGGCTTCTTTGCTATGTACATCGGACGGCTGGAGATGATGCCAATATTCTTATTATTTATTCCAGAACTATGGAGGAAATAACATGCGTATCCTAATTACCGGAGCTGGCGAGGTAGGTTTTCTCATTGCCAGCGAGCTTTACGCGGATCATGATGTAACCGTTATAGACAAGGACCCGGCAGCCTGCGCCAGGCTGCAGGACATAGACGTGAAGGTCTTGCAGGGCAATTCCGCCAACGCCCGTCTGCTCATTATGGCCGGCATCAATAAAGCGGATATAGTAGCGGCTGTGACTGGCAACGATGAGGTTAATGTGATCACCTGTATCATAGCCAGTCATCTAGGCGTGCGCCAGACCATTGCCAGAGTCAGCAATCCAGAGTACATTGATCAGCCTGTTCAGGATCGAAAAGAGATAGGCATAAGCTACATGATTTGTCCGGAGCTGGCCATGGCTGAGGATTTGGCGAGATCTCTGTATTTTCCGTCTATGCTCTTGGATAGGGAGCTGGCTGGGGGCAAGGTAGAGTTGATTGAGTTCAAGGTCACCGAAGAAATGCCTCTGCAAGGGCCAGTCGGAGAGGTCAATGTCAACCTTCCGGATGGCTGTAAAATCATGGCTATAAACAGAAAGGGTGATGTCAGCATACCTACGAAAGGAGATCTGATCGTTTCCGATGACCATCTCTTCCTCCTTTGCGACCCGAAATCGCTTCCCGAACTGAGAAGAATGCTTCATGAAGAGTCCACACCACATAAGGCCTTGATTGTCGGAGGCGGAATGGTTGGATTTTATTTGGCGAGCCGGTTGGAGAAGATGGGTCTGGATGTGAAACTGATCGAAGTAAATACAGAGCGGTGCAGGGAGATTGCAGACAAGCTCTCCCGTACAATGATCCTCAATGGAGACGGAACCGATATTTCGCTCTTGAGAGAAGAGGGTGCAGAGTTCATGGATGTGGTCTTCGCTGTCACCGGCCTGGATGAAAAGAACCTGCTCTGCTCACTGCTTGCCAAGCAACTGGGTGCAAAAAAAATCCTCTCTCGAGTAAACAGATATGATTACATAAAGCTCTTCGAGCTGGTGGGAGTAGACAGAGCAGTCAGCCCAGGTCAGGTAACTGCTGATGCCGTGCTGCAGAGGGTGACTGGAGGAGAAGAGGTGATAACCCTGAGCGACGAGAGAATGGAGCTGGTGGATTTCATAGCCAAGGCAGGAGCCAAAATCATAGGAAAGAGCATCACCAAAGAACTACCCAAGGACTCCATGGTGGGTATGGTCTTGAGAGATGGACGACCGATGATGCCCGATGATGGCTTTAAGGTCAAAGAAGGTGACCGCGTCTTTGTTATGTCCATGCCCGAGGTCGTCGCCAAGGTAAAGAAGCTCTTCATAGGATGATATTATTCGATGAGGATCAGGGTATTTCTTCGGCTATTTGCCTCGCTTCTTAAGATTTTAGCGGTCTTGCTGCTTATACCTGGAGCCGTTGCTGCCTATTATGGAGAGACGGGTGGCGTGATTGCCTTTGCGGTAACATCTCTTCTCACTCTGGCCTTCGGAATTGCTCTGGGACGGCTCTCAACAGGTGAGGAGCCAGGCCTCAAAGAGGGCTTTGCCCTCGTCTCTTTGGGCTGGCTGGGTGCGGCATTCTTTGGAGCTTTGCCTTACATCTTCCTGGGGCTCAGCCTCATCGACGGCCTCTTCGAATCCATGTCGGCCTTTACCACTACCGGCTCCTCCATACTTACGCAGTCAAATGCCCAGGGCTACTGGATCATCGATAGAGCTCTGGCCAACAGCAGCCTGGCGCACCAACTGGAGAATAGCGCAAGAATCCTGACTGCTAACAGCACATGGCTGCAAATAAGCAACAGCCCGGATGAGACTTATATGGGGCTGCTCTTTTGGAGGTCCTTTGCCCAATGGCTGGGCGGAATGGGCATAATACTATTATTCGTGGCTATATTGCCCCGTCTGGGTGTGGCTGGACGACAGCTCTACAGAGCAGAGGTGCCTGGTCCGGATAAGGACGCACTCACTCCGCGCATAAAGCAGACCGCACGGGTGCTCTGGGTAGTTTACATCTTTATGACCGTAGCCGAGATCGTGCT
>JAQTXY010000203.1 GCA_028688535.1 Methanothrix sp.
GGAGGTCTTGGCACAGATAGATATTCCAGTAGTAGTGGTGGCCCAGTGTCCCATGGATATGGAGGATTTTGCCAAAGAAGGCATCAAGACACGCTCCGTCAAACCGGCCTATCAGAAGACACAGACAAAAGGCGAGGTAGTGGATATTGTAACCGGCATAACTCGCGGTGCCACCTGTACCAGAGTCAAGCTCAACACGCTGGCCAAAGTCTTGAACAAGCATCTGGCAGAGATCAATGCCCGTGAGGCAAAAGAGGCTCTGAAAAAGAAGAAATAACGGCCAGAGGCTCATCTTATACAGCGCCAGTAAAACGGCATTAACTAATCATGAACATTCGTGTGGTACTTGATGTACTAGGCTCATTGCTGATTTTATTAGGGGTATTGATGCTGATACCCGGCCTAGTTGCTACAATTTATGGCGAGCCTGCCGGTGTGATGGCTTTAGGCCTGACATCTCTTATTACCATATCTTCGGGCCTATTAATGAGACATCACGGTCAAAAGGGGGATGTAATGCATAGAGAAGCGTTTGCGATAGTTACCGGCGGATGGCTATTAGCAACGATTTTCGGTTCTCTGCCATTCACATTCCTTGGCCTGGGTGTCATAGACTCGCTCTTTGAAACCATGTCCGGATTCACTACAACAGGCGCGACCATTCTAACGGAATACAATTCAGATGGATATTGGATTATCAACGCTACATCTGCCGAAAACAGCCTGGCGTATCAACTTGTGAATGCTCTATTCGATCTATTAACGAGATATAACCTGGGTTTTAATGATCTGCAAAATAGCATACATATTAGCGGCACGTTCTATGGACTCCTTTTCTGGAGATCTTTCATTCAGCTACTTGGCGGGATGAGCATTATTCTTCTATTCATTGCTATTCTGCCTCAACTGGGAGTAGCGGGCAGACAGCTTTACTATGTAGAGACCAGCCGGGGCCCCTTGACACCCAGAGTAAAAAGCACTGCCAAGATTTTCTGGGGCATATATCTGGGTTTTGTAGCATTGGAGACGCTGCTACTCTGGGTGGCAGGAATGCCTTTTTATGATTCAATGTGTACGTCATTTACCACAGTATCTACAGCCGGATATTCTCCGTTGGCATCAGGCATAGCTGCCTACAACAGTCTGATCATAGAATTGATAATAATCATCTTCATGATCATTGGAGCTACTAACTTTATACTTCAT
Organism: Methanothrix sp.; assembly: GCA_028688535.1. Lineage (GTDB taxonomy): Archaea > Halobacteriota > Methanosarcinia > Methanotrichales > Methanotrichaceae > Methanothrix. The sequence goes on from JAQTXY010000203.1 coordinate 1,207, forward strand.
TATCAGCTCATCCATACTAAGAATATTTATGGTTACATAAAAGATCCTGAATTTCTTTTTTATATGTTTATGTTAGCTTCTGCCACCACGATCATTGTACTTTGGGGTAACGTAGATGGCGATATCCTTCATAGAATCCGTTTGGCCGGCTTCCATGTAGTCTCTATTTCGACCACCACCGGTTTCACAAACAATTTCGATTATGACCACTGGTCCTCCGCGGCTAACATGGTCCTCATCTTGCTGATGTTGATAGGTGGTTGCGCTGGTGCAACAGCGGGCGGCATCAAGGTTCTTCGAGTACTCTTAGTTCAGAAATACACACATCGAGAACTTATGAAACTGCTACATCCCAGAGCAGTACAATCTGTTTGGTTAGGGCGGATATCTGTTACCGAAAGCGTGCTAATTTCGGTGCTGTTCTTCACGATTATTTACTTAATCATATTCTTTGCATCTTCACTAGTTTTGTCTGTGGTAGAGTCAGGAAACAGCAGCTTCAACCTGCTTTCTGCAATATCGGCAGTGGCTACTTGCATGGGCGGTGTGGGACCGGGCTTGGGAGAAGTTGCCTTCGACTTTAGCAAGGTTACTCCTCTGGGAAAACTGATTGGAATTTTTTGCATGTATATAGGGCGAATGGAGATCATGCCAGTGCTGCTCTTATTCTTGCCCGACTTATGGAAGAGATGAAAGTAGTATTTGATAACAATTTCAATTCATCCAAAAACTATTTCGCCAAGAACTCTAATGCGTCCATCTATCATTAAGGAGTGGGCAATGGCGAGAGGCGTAAGCAGCAATAATCCAGAGGGCAATGGGGCTATGCTGGTCATCGAGTCCGCGCTGGGGGCCGCTGCAGACAAGATTCCCAATAACCCGGACAGAAAAAAGCAGATCAAAATATTGGCCCTGAATTTAGGCATTGCTGCTGCCGACATAATTACCTTAAGGCTGGAGTTGATCGGGAGTGGTGGATTGGCAACAGCCTTTGGAGTCACAATTTTCTTCTTAAGCGCCGTCGGGGTAATCTACGGCAACTATAGGCTTTTTGCCAAACCTGAAAGATCAATTCCAACGCCTGAAGACTATATTGACGCATTGAATGAGCACCGTGAGCTCAAGACATTCGAAGAGACCATTGAGCTGGCGATCGACCAGATTGAGAGACTGCAGAAAAAGAATAAAAATATCCTGGTTATCCTACCGCAGATATTCGGCGATTCGGATATCACCTGCAATAAATTTAGTGCAGCTATCATCGAGGTGAAGAATTCATTCTTTGCGAATATCCGGAATATACTGAACAAATTAGATACTTTTGATGAAGAAGACTACAATTTCATCAGAAAGAAACATGAAGAAGGCACCGTTTCGCAGCAAATCATGAAAGACAAGTTTGAGGTCTACAATGAATATGTCACCACTATTAAAGCTGCCACGGAAGATAATGAACAGATCCTACTGATGCTGGATAAGCTCCTGCTGAGAATATCGGACATAAAAATTCCTGATCGCAGCCAAAGAGATCAAATGGCCGAGATGATCGATGATCTGATCAACCAGTTAAAATACTATAGGAATTGAGGGAGAGAAAGATCGACATGCTAAGCAACAGCGACAAAAATGTAATTTTAAAGATAATTGGAGCGGCAGTTGCAGTATTTTTAATAGTCTATTTGTGGCCTCCAGGAGGAGAGGATACGCTGGATGAAATCATCTCAACCATCAATGTGAATACCGTCACACATCTGCCGTACACGAATATCCCTCAACCCCTAGAAACGATAGAAATATTGCCCGATATAAAATCCGAATACCCGCCGCAGGTGATCGAAAGCACAACAAACTACATTGAAATATTCTCCTCAACGGAAAAAGCGGGCAGCGGTACTAACGGCTGGCTGACGGAAGTGGCCAGGGACTTCAATAATGCAGCAATAATGATTGACGGCAAAAGGATTTCCGTGAGGCTCAGAGGAATCCCTTCCGGAACAGGGGTTGATTATATTACGTCTGGGAAGTATCTGCCGGATGCCTATACGCCGTCCAATGAACTATGGAACGAGATAATCGTCTCCCGAGGGGTTAAATCCCAGTTAGTGCAAAAGAGGCTTGCCGGCAATGTGGCAGGGATACTGCTCACTAAAACCAAGAAGGATGAACTGACAGCCAAATACGGGACAATCAATATCAAGACAATTATCGATGCTGTCGCGAGCAACGAACTGTTGATGGGCTACACCGATCCTTTTACCAGTTCAACCGGGCTGAACTTTTTGATTTCAGCTTTGCAGACATTTAACAGCAGCAACTTATTTAGCGAAAAAGCAAAAGCAGGACTTGAGAGCTTCCAGGCCAATACACCTATTGTTGACATTACTACTATCCAATTGAAGAAAAGAGCCATATCAGGTGAACTGGATTGCCTTATCCTGGAATACCAGACCTATATGAACACACCGGAACTCAGGTCCTACGAATTCATCCCCTTTGGGACCAGACATGACAGCCCGATGTATGCGATTGGCGAACTATCTGCAGAGAAAATGAAAATTTTGAATAAATTTGTTGATTTCACTCAACTGGAAAAGTACCAAACCCTGGCAACCCGATATAGTTTCAACGGACTTAATAAATACCAACCCGAAGGAGTAGCCGTCAGCGGTGATGTGATCATTCAGGCTCAAAAACTGTGGAAAGATACCAAAGACATCGTTAATCCCATTTGCGCGGTCTTTGTGGCCGATGTCTCCGGAAGCATGGACGGCAGGCCGCTGAATAATTTGAGACGTTCATTGATCAATGGGCAATACTATATCGGCAAGGACAATCTTATTGGCCTGATATCATATTCCAATGATGTCAATATCGATCTGCCCATTGCCAAATTCGATCTGAAACAGAGATCCTTGTTTGCTGGAGCGGTTCGTGATTTGCAGGCAGGCGGCAGCACATCAACCTTCGATGCTATTGCCGTCGCTATGTATATGCTCAGAGATCAGAAGGCAGTGGGCCCTGATGCAGATCCCCATCTGAAACCGAAAATATTCCTTCTCAGCGACGGCAAATCCAATACAGGTCATTCACTAGATGATATTAAGCTCATCGTGCAGGAACTTGGAATGCCTGTATACACAATTGGTTATAATGCGAATCTCCCAGAGTTAACAGATATCGCCAGCATAAATGAGGCTGTATGTATTAACGCCGATACCGATAACGTTACTGAAAACCTGAAAAATCTGTTTACTACCGTGCTGTAAGTTAGAGAGGTTAGAAATGACCTTTACAATGCAAGTGCCCGATGAGGTAGAGATCAAAAAAGAGGTCCAGGAACAGGTCAAGCCGGTTCCTGAAGATGTTGCCCGGCTTGCGGCTGCTGCAAAGAGCAATGTTGCAGAAATCATGACCATGGATATCGATGAATTTGCTAAGAAAAAGGAGATCCTCCTGTCTGTCGAGTCTTTTGGTGCCGACTCGATGAAGCGCTCGGCAGCGAAAAATTCCCTGCTCCAGATA
>JAQTXY010000204.1 GCA_028688535.1 Methanothrix sp.
TGCATTGGTATCGAGAATGACCTTTATGCTACTGGTATCGATGTATGCCTTCATGCTACTCGGTTATGGTGCCAACGCCGATAAGACGCCACCTGGCCCCAATTCGCCTGCTAACCGCCACACGTTCTCCTTTCTCAGCGCATACAGGCCTCTTGAGCTGCACCTGAACAATACCGCCCTCACGAGCACTGGTTACAACCCCTACGGTTGTAGCCGTGCCTACATTAAGCATCAAGGGTTCGCTGGAGTGGATCGGCTCAACACAAGACTCGTCTGTGACGCCCACGACGCGCTCCAATAGCCGCATATTCATGGTAAATGCACTCCTCGCAGCTGGAAGTTTACCAGGCTCTCCTGCCACCTGTCCTACCAGTGCATCGCTCTTGGTCATGACTGGATCGAGCAGCGTACCTACGCCCATCAGGCCACCAGGTGTTATCTCATCCTGAACATGTTTGCCTGCCAGCAGCGTTACTACCTTAGTCTGGATGGGCACCCATTGTTTCCTGCCCTCGTAATCCACCAGGCGACCTGGACATATCTCGATCTTATCGCCCGTATGCAAGATTCCCTGGCTGAGAGAGCCACCGATGACTCCACCTTTGAGGGCCTCGGGAGTTGCGCCCGGTCGATTGATGTCGAAGGAGCGAGCAATCTTCAGAAGAGCCGGCTTTTTTAGATCCCTTATTGGGGTGGGTATGGTCTTCTCGATGGCCTCAATGACCATGTCGACGTTGAGATTCTGCTGAGCGGAAATGGGCACAATGGGCGCATTTTCAGCCACGGTTCCCTTTACGAAATCCTTGATCTGGCGATAGTGCTCCATCACTTGCTCACGGGACATGAGGTCGATCTTATTTTGCACTATCACGATTTTATCGATGCCTGTAATGTTGAGGGCCATGAGGTGCTCTTTGGTCTGGGGCTGAGGGCAGGGCTCATTGGCGGATATGACCAGCACGGCCCCATCCATAATAGCCGCTCCGCAGAGCATGGTGGCCATGAGTGTCTCGTGGCCGGGTGAGTCTACGAAAGAAACGGTGCGTAATATCTGTGTCTCTTTGCCGCAGTGGGAGCACAATTCATCCACAGTGTAAGCATCCGGCTCTGGACAGCTTGGGCACTTTCGGAAGGTTGCATCTGCATACCCCAGACGGATGGAGATGCCCCTTTTAACTTCCTCGCTGTGCTGATCGGTCCAGACGCCTGAGAGTGACTTGACAAGGGTGGTTTTGCCGTGATCGACATGACCCACCATGCCGATGTTGACTTCCGGTTTAGGGGCCGCAGGCTTCTTGGCCTCGGCTTTTGTTTCTGAACTAGCCTCAGATTTGATATCGGATTTTGCCAAATTGAAATCTCCTTAAGGATTGTAATGACCAGGAATTGATGGTGATCACTATATAAATACTTCCTGGCAAAGCGTGCCAGAGTCATAGCCCTAACCCGCGTCCCTTAAGTTGGCGGCAATCTCATTCCATTACGATGAAGGACGATATACTCTCTCCTGCCAACCTCCTTACTCGCTCTTCCTGGAAGACGGTTCGCGATAGTCTTTCTTCAAATTATCGATTCGTGATATCATTTTTCATTAACCTTCCCAAAAACCGATTGTTTTATCTATGATCGATGTCAAAATAAATGCAGATGTATCCCGAAAATTTTCATAAAATTTCGGCACACAACCAAGATTAGGAAATCCATTGTGGGATGCATTCTATAAACATTTTAGATGAATGCGTCTAAGAGAAGCTGAGAATAGGCTGAAGATAGTGTGAAGGATGCGGATGGTAACGGTTGCATGAAATGGGTAAAGGTATGGATCATAGACCTACTGGTCATGTGTTTGCTCGGCATGACTGGTGCAAGCAGTTTGGATGACATCAATGAGTTAAAAGTTGCCTTGCTCGATACGGGACCTATAGGAGATCATGGGTATACCTATGAAAGCCACATAGATGCGGTTAAGATGGCTAAGAAGTTGGCTTATGTGAATCTTTCGGAGAGAGAAAATGCCGCAGGGCCTAATGCCTCCCGGATCATGAGAGAATATGCCGAAAATGGATATCGTGTGATATTTTGTCATGGCGAGGAATTCGAAGATGCTCTTCGAGAAGTGGCTCCTGATTTTCCCGAGACTATTTTTCTTTTAGGAGATAATATCTATGCCAAATGGTTGCCTGCTAATGCCGGATCCTATTACGTAGAGATTAACGAAGTTTTGTATCTCATGGGAATGGTGGCGGGCAAGATGACCAAATCGAATAAAATCGCTTTCATCAACTCAGTTCCTCAGGCGGAGACCGCCATCTATACCGATGCCTTTGCCAGGGGAGTGGCTTATGTAAATCCTAAAGCCAGGGTATATATGAGTTGGATAGGCAGTTGGCATGATCCAGACAAAGAGAAACAGGCAGCTTTATCTCTCATAAATAACGGGTGCGACATCATAACTCATACCACTGATTCCGACTCCGTGGGTAATGCTGCCGAAGAGACGGGCGCTTATTATCTTTCCTTTGGCTCAGACACTGCAAGATTCTTCCCGCATGTATTTCTCACAGGCATGGTTTGGAACTGGGAGCCTATCATGATCGATATAGTGGAAGCGGTTCATAATGGGACATGGGCGTCACATCCCAAGCACGAATGGTGGTACGGTCTGGCAAAAGGCGCGGTGAAGCTAGCGCCCTTCAGCGACCTGGTTCCAAGCGAAGTTAGAAAGTTGGTAGAGGCCAGACAAAGGGCGATTGCTCAAGGTGAGGTGACAATTTTCCCGGATATAAGCGATGAGGATCTACAGACAATGTATTATTTGGAGCCCAATGTTGTGGGGGAGCTGCCGGTTTCCTGAGTCTGTGCGTTTTTTGCAGCTATATGCCTCTTATCTTTTTGTCAAACCGGTATCAAAGATGCTATAATCCAGCCAGACATCGCAAATTAGTTGTCGTTGGTTCATTTTCTGATCGCATTTCTGCATCCGGCATAGAGATTTATGCAGCTATGGCTTTTAAAATAAGGAAATTTGAGCCATTTGAGATCTCATGCGCGAGGTATTTGATCCTGAAAATTACAATGCGTCTGATTTAATTATTTCGATGGCAATAAATGATTTATACAGATAATGCAAATGGTTGCTACAAATTGGCTATCTCCTTTTTAAACTGCGTGCAAAACATTTCTGAGAAATGCCACAGAAAACATTTTATATAAAATCATTTAACAATATGGGTAGTTACCAATTTAGTTGCAAAAACGGAGGTGAATCTAAATGTGTTGCCATGATAAGGATAAGCATGAACACGCACATGAGCATCCTGGGGAGAAGCATGTCCATGAGCTCATCCACGATAAAGATCACAAGCATGGACATAAGTGCTGCCATTAATTCCAGAATAATTTTACCAAAATATTATACAGTTGAAGAGACGCTGGCAAATGTTCCCTGAGCGAAAAGCAAGGATTCAAAGCCAAAGTCATTCCTCAACAGAGTGGATCAATCTTTCTGGATTTGTCAAATCATCTTCTCTTTTTAAAATCACACCTCTACTCATTGATAGACTTGGACCCTACCAAGTGGATTGTTCTTTCTGTCTACCACTAGGACTTCATCTCCATCCTCAATTCCCGGATCAGAATCAATCACTTGCCCTGAGAACAGTCTGCCTCCTCGAGCAATGAATGAAACCGCTGCATCTGACACCACTACCTTGCTTATTGATGATTTATCTGCGTCTAACATCATGCAAACCTCGCATTGCGTAATTACCTTAATATATGTCTTACTACGTAATAAACTTTTTGATAGTATTATGAAGACTCTAAAAAACGTGAATTAGCAGCAAGAGTTGAATCAAGTCGATCCGATTATGAGCTTTTGGACCAGGCTAGCGTTTTATCGACTAAGGGTAGATGACCGTAGCACAAATGAGCAAGCCTAACGCCCCAGATGGAGTGTATCGGATCGACCTGACGCAATCTAAGGTTAATTCTTCATAATCATAAGCTTTTTGGTAACACTTAAGGTATTAATATATGGTTCAGAAATTATCTTTATCTTTCATTATTTTTAATCTAGTAAAATTTGATATTACTATAATAGATAGATTTATTACTATGAAGAGTCAGGCGAATAATGATTGATTGGTGAATTATTATGGGATACTGTGATAGCATACGATTAGCAGGGATGGCGTTATGATCGATAATAGGACGCTCCTTATGGTCCGGGGCCATGAGATCTGGCAGGAGGATTGCGCGAGCATGAATGCGCATGTTGTGCTTTCTTTAACGTATGGGCACAACATGCACCAGGATGAATCCGTTTACATCACCATTCCTACCATGAGGGCAAAATGAAGCGAATAATCTTTACCGGCAAGGGCGGCGTCGGAAAGACCACCATCCTTTCCACAGTGGCCAGGCTCCTGGCCGTAGAAGGCCACAGGGTTTTGGTAGTTGACTGTGATCCCAGCATGAATCTGGCCATGTCTCTGGGAATTCCTATTGCCCAGGTTATAGCTCTTGCCGAGGACAAGTCTCATCTTCAAGAGACGCTGGGAGCGACTCTTGATGATCGCCCCAAGATGAACAATGGCGAGATCACTTTGGCCATCAGGGAATATATAATCCAGGCAGCGGACGGAGTAAATCTGCTTGTGATGGGCACCGTGACCCACGGTGGCTCCGGTTGCCTGTGTTCTC
>JAQTXY010000205.1 GCA_028688535.1 Methanothrix sp.
GCAGAGGTGGGCAAGAATGTGCGGGTGGACATTCCAGTTGTAGGTGACGCGAAAAATGCCCTGCAAGGACTCATAAAAGAGGTCAGAGCGAAGGGCAGAAGCGTTTGGAATGAGAAGACGGAAGGCTGGAAGAAAGACTATCCTCTGCGCTACATTCCGGATATGAATATCATCAAGCCGCAGTATGTGATTGAGAAGCTATGCGAGATTGCGCCCGACGCCATAATCACCACGGAGGTAGGGCAAAACCAGATGTGGGCAGCGCAGTTCTTTGTGCATAAGGACCCGCAAAAGTTCATATCTTCCGGTGGGCTGGGAACCATGGGATACGGCTTTCCCGCAGCCATCGGAGCCAAGATGGGCCGGCCGGAATGCGATGTCATCGACGTAGCCGGCGACGGAAGCTTCCTCATGAACAGCCAGGAGCTGGCAACGGCGGTCGTCAACGAGATTCCAGTGAAGGTAGCCGTGCTCAATAACGGTTGCCTGGGGATGGTCCGGCAGTGGCAGGAGCTGTTCTTTGAGAAGAGGTACTCAGCCACCATTTTGGGTCGAACGAGCCCAGATTTCGTGAAGCTGGCCGAGGCCTACGGGGCGTTAGGCCTGAGGGCCACCAAGCCTTCTGAGGTCGAGCCGGTCATTCGCGCCGCAATGGCTACTGATAGGCCAGTGGTCATGGACTTCATCGTCAGTCCTGCTGAGAAGGTCTCGCCCATGGTTCCGGCGGGAGCCACTTTAAGCGAAATTTTGGAGCTGGAGTGGTGTGATGTCGACCAATCCTGCCATCTGGAGAAGATCTATGCTCAAGGCAGAAAGGATATCCTGGGCCAGGAGGGGTTCTAGATGAAGCATACCATTGCCGTAATCGTTGAGAACAAGTCCGGAGTGCTGACGCGCATCGCTGGCCTCTTCAGCCGCAGATCGTTTAACATTGACAGCCTCTCGGTAGGAGCGACGGACAATCCCGATTACTCGCGCATGACCATCACTGTGCATGGCGACCGGGATGTTCTGGAGCAGGTCATAAAGCAGCTCTCCAAGCTCATCAACGTCATTCGCGTCAGCGAGCTTGAGGCGGGTGAGTCAGTGGAGAGGGAACTGGCCATCATCAAGGTGAATGCGGACAAAGAGAGCCGAAGCGAGATCATGCAGATTGTGAATATCTTCCGGGCCAAGATCATTGATGTCTCTCACCGGTCCATGATTATTGAAGTTACGGGAGACGAGGAGAAGGTCGATGCCATTGTTCAACTGCTGCGCCAGTTCGGCATTAAGGAGATAGCTCGCACCGGCAAAGTATCGATGGTGAGGGGAGCGAGGGTAGTCAAGGCTTGAGGATTCGAGGGATGCCTGAAAAAAGGCATCCTTCGAATCCATTATTTTCCGGATTATTATTACTTTTAGAATAGAGATATGGAGGAATGAAACTTGGTGAAGATATACCATGAAAAGGATGCAGATTTGAGGGTGCTCAAGGACAAGACCATCGCTATAGTTGGATGGGGAAATCAGGGACATGCCCAGGGTGAGAACCTGAAGGACTCCGGGCTGGATGTCATAGCTGCCGACCTGCCTGGCTCCAGGGCCTGGAAGAGGGCGGAGGCGGATGGAGTGCCGGTCATGTCAGTGGCTGACGCCGCCAAGAAGGCAGACTACATTCAGATCCTTCTGCCGGACGAGTACCAGGGCAAGATCTACCGGGAACAGATTGCACCCTACCTGGAGGAAGGCAAGGTTCTGGGCTTCTCGCACGGCTTTAACATTCGCTACTTCCAGATTGTGCCGCCCGAGAACGTGGATGTGGTTATGATTGCGCCCAAGGGACCGGGCGACCTGGTTAGGCGCACCTACCAGGAAGGCAAGGGCGTGCCCTGTCTGGTGGCCATAGAGCAGGATGCCTCAGGCGCAGCTCTGAAGAAGGCCTTGGCCTATGCCAAGGGCATCGGCGGCACCAGGGCGGGAGTCATCGAGACCACCTTTACCGAGGAGACGGAGACCGATCTGTTCGGCGAGCAGGTTGACTTATGCGGCGGAGTGACTGAAATGATCAAGGCTGCTTTTGAGACGCTGGTGGAAGCCGGCTACCAGCCGGAGATCGCCTACTTCGAGGCCTGCCATGAGCTTAAGCTGATTGTGGACCTGATCTACGAGGGCGGATTCATGCGCATGTGGAACAATGTCTCCAACACGGCAGAGTACGGCGGCCTGACTCGGGGCAGCATGATCATCAACGATGAGTCCCGCGAAGCCATGAGAGAGATTCTCAGCGACATTCAGACAGGACAATTCGCCCGCGAGTGGATTTTGGAGAGCCAGGCCGGCCTGCCGGTCAAAAAGTCACTGGAAAAGCAGGAGTCCGAGCACCTCATCGAACAGGTGGGCTCGGAGCTGCGGGCTATGATGCCCTGGCTGCAGAAGAAGTAAAGCAGCAGTAAGTGCAGGATTCGTGCAAGAATGCAAGCCTTGTCGATGGGCAGGAAGAGCCCTGCCCGGATGAAGCAGAGCTTGCAGTTTTTCATTTGTTAGATGGGCTTTCATTGAAAGCAAAGCTGTAAGTGCGTGCGCTGTCAATGACAGCTAAATTTGCATAATCGATGACCTTAACTCATGGCTGCTTAACAGTCTCATTAGAGTGAAATTTTTTTTCATGTTCTGCTATGGCACTCATGACAAGATCTCTGTAAGCGGATGAAGGCGGTCTCTTTAGACCGATCACCAGGAGATCCCTGACGACATCGCTTTTGCTGCGACCGGAAGCCAGAATACGATTCTCAATAGCTTCTAAAACATCATCATCTACAAGCACAGATAATTGTTTCATGTGCCATGTTATATGATAATATTCATTAATAAAGTGTTCGCGGCCAATCAATAATTATCATGAAATATGAGGCGAAATCTTGATATACCATAACATATTATGATATAATATGAAATCCGATACCGCAAAAACGGCTGTTCTCCAGGAAGAGACCAGGATTTTCAATACGCCGCAATGGATTGTTGAGCACTCCAATTCGTTTCAATGGATGAAGAAGAAAGGCTTCAAGACTGAGACGGAAATGCGCCAGTGGTGCTCTGCCAATTACATGGACTTCTGGGATGAGATGGCAACGACCTATATTGATTGGTTCAAGCCTTACACCAAAATTCTCGACGACTCCGAAAAGCCCCATTACAAGTGGTTCACAGACGGCAAGGTCAATGTGGCTTACAATGCCGTGGACAGACATGCCCACTCAGTGAAAAGGAATAAGGTAGCCTACTACTTCGTAGGTGAACCACTAGGAGATGCCAAGGCGATCACATACTATCAGCTATACAGGGAGGTCAACAAACTGGCCAATGCCCTGAAGAGCATGGGAGTCGAAAAGGGGGACCGAGTGGTCACATACCTGCCCATGATTCCCGAGCAGCCCATCACCATGCTGGCATGCGCCAAGATTGGAGCCATTCATACGCTGGTGTTCTCCGGATTCTCCTCCGGCGGCCTGGCCAGCAGGGTCAACGATGCTGAGGCCAAGGTCGTCGTGACTGCAGACGGTTTTTACCGGCGTGGAAAGCCACTGCCCCTCAAGCCTAATGTGGATGAGGCCTTGAAGAATGCACCATCCGTTAAGAAGGTAGTAGTCGTCAGGAGAACCGGTGTAGCCGTGCCCATGACCGAGGGACGCGATGTCTTCTACGATGATTTCGTAGCCGGCCAGTCCGCTCAGTGCGAAACAGCTCAGCTTGATCCAGAGGACAGGCTGTTCATCCTCTACACCTCCGGAACCACCGGCAAGCCAAAGGGAATTGAGCATGCTCACGGCGGTTATGCAGTCGGCGCCGCCCAGACGACATCCTGGGTACTGGATGTTCACGATGATGATGTCTACTGGTGCACGGCTGATGCCGGATGGATCACTGGCCACAGCTACGTGATCTACGGCCCATTGATCCTGGGCGCCTCCAGCATTCTCTACGAAGGCTCCCCCGACTTCCCGGATCTGGGCCGCTGGTGGTCCATAGTTGAGCAGTACGGCGTCTCGGTATTCTACAGCGCACCTACCGCAGTCAGGATGTTCATGAAGAGCGGTGAGGAATATGTCAAGAAGTACGACCTATCTTCTATCAGAATTCTGGCATCTGTGGGCGAGCCTCTTAATCCCGAGGCATACATATGGTTTAGAAAGAACATAGGATGCGACCAGGCACCCATTATGGATACCTGGTGGCAGACTGAAACCGGATGCCATGTTGTTGCGCCGCTGGCAATGACACCTGAGAAACCGGGTTCCGTTTGCTTCCCACTGCCAGGCATGAACACCGACATTTATGATGAGGATGCCAACTCCGTGCCACTTGGCTTTGGCGGCAATATAGTTCAGACTGCTCCCTGGCCTTCAATGCTTCGTGCCTTCTTCAGAGATGAAGTCAGGTACAAGAAGGAGTACTGGGACATGTACTGGCAGGTCAAGCCGGGCACATATCTGGCTGGAGACAAAGCTACCCGGGATAAAGATGGTTACTGGTGGATCCAGGGAAGAATCGATGATGTGTTGAAGGTAGCTGGGCACAGGATCTCCAACGCAGAGGTCGAGTCAGCAGCCGTCTCTCATCCTAAAGTAGCTGAGGCAGCCGTTATCGGTGAGCCCGATGAGGTCAAGGGGGAAAAGATTGTGGCCTTCATTATCCTCAAAGAAGGAGTAGCTGAGGA
>JAQTXY010000206.1 GCA_028688535.1 Methanothrix sp.
GCCAATCTTTCGATGTGGCGCGCAATCTCCGAGGCCCAGATGGCGAATCTTAGGCCGTAGGTGGTGGGTACTGCGATCTGACCGTGCGTTCTGCCGGCACAGACGAGGCCCTTATTCTTTATGGCCAGATCCAGCAGCAGCGCCAGGAGGTTTTTCAGTTTGGGCTGCAGCACATCCAGAGAAGCCTTAATCTGCAGGCCTGTGGCCGTGTCCAGAATGTCGTTAGATGTGGCGCCCAGGTGAATCCACTCTCCGAATTTCGGAGCGCACTCCGCCATTGCCAGGACGGTGGCCATCATATCATGGCCGATCTCATCCTCAATCTGCTTTGCCCTTTCAGGAAGCGTAGATTCGGCGGCAGCAGCGATCTCTGCAGCTGCGCCCTGGGGAATCATCCCAAGCTCTTCTTCAGCCTTTGAGAGGGCCGCTTCTACGCGAAATAGACAGCGGAGCCGATAGTCCTCTTCCCAGATTTCTTTCATCTCTTTGGTGCCGTATCTAAATTCAATAGGGTGAATAGACATGGGGGAAAGGATGGTTCAAGGGGTTGATGGAACTTTTGGTTGCGCCATTGCCACCAAACGTAATAAAGGATATAAAATAGTAAAGCAATCGATCCATAGGTGATAATATGTTAAGGACCAAATCTATTGCAAAAGGGATAATCGTAATTCTAGCGGTTATGCTCTTTCTGGGATCAATGGCGATAAGTGTGAGCCCGGACCAGAATGTAAGAGCCAAATTCTCGGGGACGGTTAGCACAATTAACGCGAGTTACGGTGCCAGCCTCTTTGGCGGTCACATTGTATCGATAGCCTTGAATCCACAACCTGAACCGCCCATATACAGGATAGGTGCGAACGTAGGCAAGGGCATTTTCAGCGGCCTGATTGTGCATGCGGCCGTAAATCCTCAGCAGAAAACGCTGGGTACATCAAATGTTACAAATTAGCAAGATATAAACAATTGACTGTATTTTTTCAAACTATTTTTTATTTTTAATAATTAGCATACCTGTAAGGTCCAAAATTTTAATCAGTTTATAGCCGGCTAAAAATATAATAAAATATTAATAGTTAAAGCTCAATAAGAGTAGATGGAATGGTGTGAGTGGGGTGAGCTGATGTTTGTGCCGGGAAGGGAAAATTTGATAAATGTACTCTTATTGGTAAGCATAATCTTGATAGTATGTCCGGCAAGCAGTTCGGTGTATCCTTTCGGCAGCAAGGTATTGCCAGGCGACCTGGATATCGGCAGACCCCTTTTCTCTCTTCCAGCAAAGACAACGGTGGCTTTTTGGGATATAGGGACTCCCGGATATGATGAAGAAGATCCGGTCTATTTGCACATCGGACATTCCGCCAGCGGTACGACCAATGCCAACGATGTGAGACTGACTTTTATTGCTAATGTATCACCCGGATCAAAGGTGAGATTTCAAGATTCGGATATGAATAAGCCCATAACGCAGCTTCATTCGATAATCAGCTTCCTTGATATTCATGGCAGCAGCGCATACGATCTTCTTGATCCTGTTTACCTGCACCATCTCGATCGCTTGGATCATAACGACCATCCCGATGATACTTGTTTTGATGATTCCGAAAATCCTGCAGATATGATGACGGGCTTTAATGAGCGTCTACCCTACCGAGGAAAAGAGATATCGTCACCAGGTTTGGGCTTTGCTCTATTTACAGATAATTATATATTGTCTATTTCTGATAAGATCCTGGACAAGAAACCTAGAAAAGTCGGCGAAATGCGGGGACTGTCCATTGAAATGGTTCGCGGCCTGAAGGCCAACTATTATCACGTTCTTGGGACCTGGCTCATCAAGATTCAAATACCAAAGGATTATGAATCAGCCGACAGCACGCGGGAAGATATTTCCACCCAGTTTATCCAAACCAATGATATCAGATTAAGCTCAACGGGAAATCTGATCGCAGGGACAAAGGTTACTAATTTTGACGAGGATCAGAACAAATTAGTGGCTTGGCCGCCCTTGGCAATCTTCCTCGGACCTGTCATAGATACGGAAAAGCTGGGCTTCTTCGATGTAAACGGCAACGGCGTATACGACTACGAAGACGACGTATACTTGAATGTGCCTTCTGGTGAGTCCAAGGGTGTTGTAACGGTAAATAATGTGCGACTCTCTGGCCCGGTATGATAGAGAATACACTTTTTTCTATTTATGTTCTCTCCTCGTAAATCGGTTTTTCCGGCACCAGGTAGATCGTCCAGAAGACCAGCGCGGTTACCAGCGCTTTGACGATGATATTGGTCCAGACCATCTGCTGCAAGCCCTCCGCTCCCAGGACACCAGCAAAGGCGATGATGGGAAACATCAGACTATCTACTGGAATGGAAACGGAATTGGAGACGAATACTCTCGTCCATTGCGGCCACTTTTCTCTGCCACCCCGTGTCCAGAGTTGATAGACCTTGGTGTCAATCAGCTCTGCTATGAGCGCTGTCAGGATGGATGCCAGTACAATCCTCATCTGCAGGGAGAAGAGAAATTCCCAGGCAACCTGGCCACCGGCGCTTGCCCAATCAGTCTGGGCCGGCAGCATCACCACCAGTTGAAAATATAGAGCAGCGAGAAGGTTGACTGCTGCCGAGAGCCAGATGGTGGTGATTGCCGCCTTCTGGCCGAGCTGCTTGTGAATGAGGTCGCGCCAGGTGAAAGTGAGGGAGTAAATGAAGCCCGCGTCCATGACCAGACCTCCGAAGTAGGTGACCTTGGTGGCGGCGATATTTCCTGCCAGGGAGAAGAAGAGGTAAAGGCCGGAAAGGATTACAGCTGCCTGAGTCCTATCAATCTTCAATTTGCCTCCCATAAGCCGGTTGTCATCAGCACTCTTCATCCTCTGGCCCTCACATTCACTTTGGCCCTCTGTTTTCATCGGCATCCTAAATCTTTCTCAGCCATCTATCTTTTATTTCTGCAAATGTCCCTGCTCGTATGCTTTCCCTGATCTCTTCCATGAAGCGGAGCATGAAATGGAGATTATGAAGTGTAGCCAGCCGGAAATAGGACAACTCCCGGGAGACATAGAGATGGCGTAGGTAAGCTCGCGAGTAGGTGGCACAGGTCGAACAGGTGCAGTTAGGGTCGACGGGCGAGCTGTCTTCTTTGAATTTAGCTGACTTAATATTAATATGGAACTTATTATCCTGTGATCCACCTGCCTGAGGCGAGAGCAAGAGGCTTCCCCGCCGGGCGATTCTGGTGGGAGAGACGCAGTCAAAGGTATCGATTCCTCTGGCCACGCATTCAAATATGTCGTCGATCTCGCCAATGCCCAGGAGATGGCGCGGTCGGTCGTCATCCAGTCTGGGAACAGTCCAGTCCAGGACCTGATGCATATCCTGCTTGCTGTTGCCAAGCGATCCTCCAATGGCGATGCCGTCAAAAGGCTGGGCGGAGATTGCCTTTGTGCTTTCCTGCCTTAAATCCTCAAACCATCCGCCCTGTATTATGCCATAGAGAGCTTGATTTTTATCATGATAGCGAATGGACTCTTCCGCCCAATCATGGGTTCTTTGCATTGCCTTCTTGGTGTAATCGTAGTCAGAGAGAGGGGAAGTGCATTCGTCAAATGCCATGATGATATCTGATCCGAGATTGGACTGAATTTTCATCGATTTTTCCGCATTTAAAAAATGCCAGGCTCCGTCGGCAAGGGACTTGAAGGAGATTCCCTCATCAGTGATCTTGGTCAAATTCTCCTTCTTCTTCGCATTCTGCCTCATTTTCTCGCGATCACTGGATCCTATGCCGCTCTTGATTCCATTTTTCCCTTTTGCCCAATTATCGTCATATTTTTTCCGGTAATCATTAAATTGGGCATGATCAGGACATTGTTCACTTGATGCCATTTCTTCAGGAAAGATATTTCCGATCTTGCTGATGTTATGCTCTCTGGCAAAGCCTAAGGAAAATGCCTGAAAGCCACCGGAATCGGTGAACGTGGGCCGCTGTAATCCCATAAACCGGTGCAGTCCACCAAGCCTTGCGATCAGCTCATCGCCCGGCATCAAGTGAAGATGATAAGTATTGGCAAGGGTGCACTGCGCGCCTAAACTGAGCAGGTCATCGGAGCCCAAAGCTCTTACGCTGCCCATTGTAGCCACCGGGACCAGATAGGGTGTCTGGATATCTCCCCGCCTGGTCTTTATCAGCCCCAGCCTTGCAGCAGATTGCTTATCCTGCTTTAAAATCTCAAAAGATAGTGCGCTCATATATCGAGTTCCCCTTTGCAGGCAGCCGATGGAAAAAGCTTTTGCATGAATAACGCATGTGTGGAATTGGCCACTTCCTATAATTGATCACAAATGATAGTAAAGGAATTAAGATGAGCGTGCATAGCAGCGGAATTCTACTATACAGGTTTAGAGAAAACAGGCTGGAAGTGCTGCTTGTCCATCCCGGTGGTCCATTTTGGTCAGGGAAAGATGATGGTGCCTGGTCGATACCCAAAGGCGTTTTTAAAGATCATGAGAGCCCGCTGGACGCTGCAAAAAGGGAGTTTAAAGAGGAGACAGGCTTTGAAGTTGCAGGGCGGTTCACAAACCTTGGCACGATTTTGCAGCCCAGCAGAAAGATTGTGCACGTGTGGGCACATCAATCTGATTTGGATGTCGCTTTAGCCACGAGCAATAAATTCACTATGCAGTGGCCGAG
>JAQTXY010000207.1 GCA_028688535.1 Methanothrix sp.
TGAGCCATCCTGCCAAGAGGATCAGCATTCAGTCAAACTGCAGCGGAATGCGAAAGGCGTCATATCAGCTTGCAGCAGCTTTAAGGAAAGACAAAAATATGGAGATCCCGGGCAATAAATCCGGACCCCAATCTTATCACACAAGACTCAAGTTACTTTGAAGGAATATTTCGCATCATACGATCCGCCATTAAGATCGCCAATGCCGAAGTAATACCATCCAGCCGTGGCTATATCCACCTTAAGCAGAACATCGTCCCCAGGCTTTTGGGCATCCATTCTGGTTATCCAGTTGTAGTTCTTGCCGTAGAAGTCTATCCGGCCTTTCATGCTGGCCTTGGTGGATTTGGGAACGCCTTCCAGGGAAGCCTGGAGCGATCCCGGTGCGTCAACATAGATCTTGTAGAAATCTCCGTCCCCCGCCGGGAAGATAAATCCCTTAATCTCGCTGCCCTTCTGTATCTCCGTGGCATCGCTTATCTCATTATTCGGCTCCTCATCAACTACAGGTTTGAAGTTCACCAGGAACCCATAGGTTGAGTTATACGATCCACGGTTAAGATCGCCTACACCGAAGTAGTACCAGCCGGGATTGCCGATGTCCACTGTCAGGATCGCATCATCCCCCGGGTTCTCTGCATCCGTTCTGGTTATCCAGTTGTAGTTCTTTCCGTAGAGATCGATCCGGCCTTTCATGCTGCCTACAATGGCTTGGGGCACATTTGTAAGTGATGCATTCATAATGCCGGAGCTGTTGAGAAATACCTTGTAGAAATCTCCGTCTCCTGCCGGGAAGATATATGCATTGACCAGCTGTGCTAATTGAACCTCGGTAGCGTCCCCAATCACGCTATTGGGCTCCTCATCTACTACCGGCTCAAAATAGACTGCAAGGGAATAATCCGATCCATAAGAACCGCCATTGAGGTCCCCTATTCCGTAATAGTACCATCCGGCTTTGCCAATATCGACTGTCAGCACGACCCCCTCACCAGTGTTCTCTGCATCTTTTCTGGTTATCCAGTTGTAGTTCCTGCCGTAGAAATCTATCCTGCCTTTCATCTCCGCAGGAACATTGGATAGCTGGGCCTGAAGTATCCCCGGACTGTCAACATAAATCTTGTAGAAGTCTCCATCCCGAGCTGGATAAATGCTGGCGCTTACCGTCTGACTGGAACTCAGATCGGTTGCATCTCCTATCTCATTGTTAGGTTCATTGCTATCCGCTTGCTGGCCGCAAGCTACCGATAGGATCGCCAACAGGAACAGCACAATAATCAGCAACGCTCTGGACAATTTAATCTCCTCAATAGGTAGCTGCCTTATTCTTTATTAATCCTTTTGATTCCTTTTTTAATCCAGTCTAAATTCTACCATTCTACCGTCTCATGAAATCGATAAATCCCTGCTCCACGTCTACGGACTCCAGCTCTACCATGACCCGGTCACCCACGTCAAGACCCTTACTTCCGCTCTTGAGCATACCTTCTACGGGAATATCAAGTAGCCGTACCCAGGTGCCTTTCTCAGACGCCCCGGTTACCATGGCATCAAACCTCTCTCCAATCCTTGATTCGAGCAGAAGTGCTGCTGCCGATTTGCCCACCTGCCTTTCCACTTTGACTACTGCATCCTCTTTTTTCGTGCAATTCTCAGCCAAATATTCCAGCTCTTCCAGGCTATAGGGCATCGGCCTCTTTTCAATGGCAGCTTTGAGTAGGCGCTGTGTGATCAAATCAGGGTATCGGCGGTTGGGAGCGGTGGAGTGGGTGTAGTCCTTTACTGCGAGAGCAAAGTGTCCTGTTGCTTCCTCTCCGGGCAGCTCTGCCACGTACTCGCCATTTCCCAGGAGCTTGATCACGGCTAAAGAAAGATCCGGGAAACGCAGCGGATCGGCCACTTTCATCATAGTCAGAAACATCTCCAGCTTTCTGGGACTGGGGCTCTTGGGAAGCTTGAAAGCGTGCTCAGCGGCAATCTCCACGATTCGATCCCATCTTCTGGGAATGCGCACCACACGACGGATGGAAGGGATATTTCGAGCCGTGAGGTAGCGCACGGTAACACCATTGGCTGCAACCATAAAGTCCTCTATGATCTCCTTGGCCCGGTTATTTTCCTCCGCCAGCAGACCGCTGATCCGCTCGCCCTCGAATACCGGCTTGGCCTCGATGGTCTCCAGGCTGAGAGCCCCCTGAGCATGCCGCAAGCTCTTCATCTTCTGGGCGGTCCTATCCTGAATCAGCAGGTTCTCAGCCAGCCCATCTATGGCAGTCACCGCCTGGGGTATCGGTGCCCGACCTTCCAGCCAGGCACCCACACTATTGTAAGCCAGCTTGGCATGATTGCGTACCGCTGCCCGGTAGACGTCAGATTCCAGGAGCGATCCGTCCGGGGCGATGGTCATATCCACCACGATTGCCAGGCGGTCCTGGTTTAAATTGAGGGAGGTGAGGTTGGTGGACAGCTGTAGGGGCAACATGGGAAATATCTGGGCGGCGGTATAAATCGAGGTAGTGTTGTGGGCTGCGTCTCGGTCGATAGCAGAGTTCTTCTTAACCAGGGCATCCACGTCCGCCACAGCGACGAGAATCCTCGTCTTTCCCGAAGACAGCTCCTTTGCAAAGGTGAGCTGGTCTAGGTCCTCGGAGTCATCATTGTCGATGGAAGCCCAGAGCAGATCCCTCAGGTCCCTAACCTGCGCAGTGAGGTTGATCTTTGCCGGCTCCTTAATTTGGGCAAGCTCGGCTAGGGCTTGAGAGGAAAATTCTGGAAGCAAACCACGCATAATCAGGGCTTTTCTGGCGATCTTCTGCAGAATTGCACGGCTCTGTATATCATCAGCTTTCGGATCTGAACTCATATTAGTATTCATTTGACGTATTTTTTAATCTCAAAGGGCATGAAGTTGTTGGGCAGAGCCCGCCAGAATTTAGCTCGTAGGTTTAGCGCTCAAGTTTAGACCTCATGTATATACCTCGTGGATTCGATTGCGGTTTCATGGAGTCCCTGAGCCGAATTCCTTCTCCAGCTGCCTCCACTTTTTCACGCCAATCAGCTCATTGAATTCTGACCAATTTATGCCCAGTTCGCCGACCTTTTCGAGATCCCAATTCTTCAATGCCTGTAGAGAATCTTGCATGGCTCTAACGGCTGGATAGAGGCAGACCATGGGAATAGAGACATACTTAACTCCGATTCGCTCCAGTTCGGCCAGGGAGAATTTCGGGGTCTTGCCGCCGGGAATCAGGTTGAATGCCAGAGGAATTTCTATCGCCTTGACAAGATGCTCTACTTCAGGCAATGACTGCGGGCATTCCACGTAGACATAATCAGCTCCGGCCTTGGCATAAGCAACAATACGTTCAACGGTCTTGTCGAATCCTTCAATCGCTCTTGCATCCGTTCTCGCTCCAATGACCAGATCGCAGCCTTCCTCCTCTCTAGCTCTGATCAGGGCTCTTATCTTGGAGACCATATCATCCTTGGAGATAATGGTCTTTCCGCTCATGTGCCCACAGCGCTTGGGCCAGGTCTGATCCTCGATTCTGATGCCCCCTGCATCAATCCAGATGAAATTCTTGGCAGTCCAATAGGCATTCAGGGCATTTCCGTATCCTGTGTCAGCATCAACATCAACTGGTATTGATACGCTATTAATTATGTTTCTGGCTCGTTCCAGCAGTTCCCCAAAGCTGATCAGTCCCAGGTCAGGCTGGCCGATTGACGATGCAGATATGGCATATCCCGATGTTCCCATCAGCTTGAATCCTGCTCTCTCGATCAAAATGGCAGATAAGGCGTCATAACCACAAGGTCTTAGGACGAGACCAGGTCTTTCCAGCAGTTGTCTAAAGATTTTTGATCTTTTCATATTTGTCACCCCGGCAATCGAAGATAAATACTATTTTGCCCCTTTCAGTTGATATAGATTTAGTATGAAAGCTTTTGAAAGCCTAATGAATCCGAAACCAGAAGAATCATATGCTAGATACTCATACAGCTTGCAGAAAATATTAGGCTTAGGGACTTTGGTGGGTGACATGAAGATCAGGAATATGATAATGGCCATCTTTCTGCTGAGTCTGGCAAATACAGTAATACTGCCTATTCTTGCGCAGGATGAGGCGATAGGTGTGACAAGTACATCACTTAAAGCACCATCTAATGAATCCGAGTTAGCTTCCTTTGTTGAATTGGCAGCATTGCATGCAAAAGATGTTGGAAAAAATGAGGCAATAAAGGATTTTATGGACCGCAATGGCTCTTGGGTAAAGGGAGACATTTACATCTTCGCCCATGATTTTAATGGCACCTCGCTGTGCCTGCCATTCATGCCCGGTGAAGTGGGCACAGATCGCTCCAATATTCAAAATGATAAAGGTGTCTACATCAACAGAGATATGCGGGCCATCGCTATGAATGGGAGCGGCTTTTATGAGTATGATTGGCAAAATCCCCTCACCAATCAGAGCGAGCCCAAGGTAAGCTATGTGATGAAAGTAGATGATACCTGGTATCTGGGTGCCGGTATCTATAAAGCAGAATTAAATTCGGATAGAAATTCGGAAAACAACACTATTGGAATCGATAACGATATGGCATATTTCCTTATGCAGCTGCAGGCAAGCATACAGGGCCAGCTGAATGATCTCGATATGGCCGTGGCAGATTCGTCCTATCAGCT
>JAQTXY010000208.1 GCA_028688535.1 Methanothrix sp.
TGCCCTCTGCCGCCATCCTTCCGGCACGCATATAGCCCACCCTCTGGCATTTCTCTGCCTCATCCATGAGGTGAGTGGTGATGAGCACCGTCTTGCCCTCCCGCGTCAGCCTGCCGAAGTAATCCCAGAATGTCTGGCGCAGGCGGGGATCGACGCCCACCGTGGGCTCGTCCAGCAAGAGCAGCCTGGGTTGGTGAATGAGTGTACAGGCCAATGATAGCCTCTGGTACATTCCGCCCGAAAGCGCTCCGGCCAAACGGCTGCGGTGCTCCAAAAGGTCGACCATTTCCAGCAGCTCCTCTTGCCTCTCCATCCGAAGCTGCTTCTCGATGCCGTACAGCCCGGCATAAAACTGCATATTCTCCTCTATTGTTAGGTCGGGATAGAGGGCTTTATGCTGGGTCATGTAGCCGATCTGAGAGTAGATCTCACCTACTTCTGAGACGGGTCTGCCCAAGACGGACATCTCTCCGCCGTCCAGGCGCAGCAGTTGGACGACAGCACGGATGAAAGTGGTCTTGCCCGAGCCGTTAGGCCCGAGAAGACAGTAGGTCACACCGGTTGGAATGTCTACGGTTAGGCCGTCTAAGACGCGCTGCCGCCCGAAGCTCTTGATCACGCCCCGAGCAGAAATCGCCGGATGCATCAGATCTTTCCTCTTTTCTTTGCCACCACAACAACTGCTGCCGCCAGCACAATAATGATAATAAGGAGGGCGGACCACGATCTGCCTGTGCTTTCCGGCTCAACCTGGATATAGGCATTCTCCCAATCGGATAGATCGTCCCGGAAGCTATCGGAAAACTCGAAGAGGATTCTGAGTTGATAATTCTTGCCGGGCACAGCATCCTTGGAGACATCCATCCTGTAGATCAGCTCAGCTTCCTGCTCAGGTGGCAAAGCCCTGATGGGCGACTCATCTACGCTGACATACATGCCGCTCTCAGGACGAAGGCGAGCCACCAGGTCTTTGGCCGTGTCATAGCCCACGTTCTTTATGCGAATCCGAATCACGTTATCTTTGGAGCCGGCCACCAGAGCAGAGGGGCTGACATCCATTACCTCAAACTCTGCGCCGCTCCTTCGCTCTACCGTCAGGGCTATGGGAATTGCCTGGCTGATGCTATCGTACCAGTAGAAGACGTCAGGGCTCTCCGGGTGGTCTTCATCTCCTTTTACCGCCACATCCTTCTGGTAGGTGAAATTGGCTATCGCATAGATCCGGTACAAACCAGGGCGGGTATTCTTGTAGACCTCTATGGGAAACTCCAGCCGGATAGAAGTCTGGCCCTCCCGGATGCTGCCTGGGAAGGCTACAGCCCTCTTTATGTCTATAGCGCTCTTATTTTCGGCTAAAAGAAGAACGGAAACATCCTGAGCCACAGTCCTCAGCTTTTCCAGTTCCTGCTCCTTTTGCGCCGCCAGGATCTCCTCCCTTTTGTTGGCTGCGGGCTCTTCATTGACCTGGAAAGAGGTTATCCTTCCCCGGTTGGTCAGCGTTAAAAATAGAGAGGCAGTCTCTCCCTGATAGACGCTATCCTGCTCCAGAGAGAGGGTGAGGTTGGGAGTTCCGTATACCTTGTAGTAATCGTCCCCGAATTCCTCTGGAGGAATGGGCGCTCCAGCCTCGAGGGCCTCTACAGACGGAAAGCAGGCAGAAAGCAGTGCCAGAGCAAAGATGCACGCTGCCGTAGCAAGGAGAGATGAGACGCATTCTCCTGGAAATTTGTCTGTCATTATACTTTCTCCATAATGGGTGCTGAGCCAAGGATGCTCTCGTCATTATTCTGGCAACAATCTATATAACATTGTTGTAACTAGATGAGTTACAATGCTTGATGAAATTGTCGAAGGACTGCGAATGCTGGGACTCACGGAATATGAAGCCAAAGCATATGCCACCCTGGTAGGTATGGGAGAAGCCACTGCTAGAGAGGTGCACGAACTGAGCGCGGTTCCCAGGACCAGGATTTACGACATCCTGAGAGATCTGGAAAGCAAAGGATTTGTAGAGTTCATGCAGGGCTCACCTACTTACTATCGGGCAGTTGAGCCGGATAGGGTTATGAAAAGGCTAAAAGATGAGCTGGTGGCATCCATAGACCGATCCACTCGCGAGCTTTTAAGCCTCAATTTGGAGGTTCATGGCAGCTCTCCGGTATGGTGCGTTCGTAGTGATTGGGGAATAAAAAACCGCATCCGAGATTTTCTGAGCAAAGTTGAAAGGGAGCTGATAGTCTTTTGCCGCTGCCCGGACCTATTGATTGATCACAGGACGGAGCTTAAGAAAGTGGCGAGACTGCGGATAAAGGTCGACAAAAAGGAGAAGTTCGATGGATTGGGCTTTGATGTTCAGGAGATGAAAGAAGGAGCAGAGAAGTATTTTAGAGACTACGTCATCGATGGTTCAAAGAGCAGCATAGACGGCCTTATGATTGCCGACGAACGCTCCTCCATTGTGGTTGGGACAATGGGTGGCGAAAGGCTGGCGGTAATCATCAGGCTGCCGGTGGTGGCCATGCTGCAAAAGGCAGTATGGGAATCCCTGGTCTAGACTGTCAGCATATTTTAACGTCATTTCTATATCTAACCTGAGCATCTCAGACGGGGCAGGAACATGGGGACCCTCCCTCTGTAGTCCTCATAAACATGCCCAAATTCCTCTTTTAACGACCTCTCCTCATGCCGGGCACCCAGATAGAAATAGACGGTTGCCAGGATGTTGAAGACAAGCAGATTCCAGGTCATAAGCGGAGAGAGCCAGAGAAAGACTGCGGCAAAGAAGAAGAGAGGGTTTCGAATGTAGCAGTAGAAGCCATCTGTCACCAGCCTGCCTTCGCCATTTGCCTGACCGCTCAGATTCTGCAACTGGGACAGGCCCAGAAAGTAAGAGATACCTGTCTGGCGCAGGGTAATGAGGAGCGCTGTGGCGGCCAGGAGCTGTGCGCAAGCTAAAAGCCAGCTGTATGGAGTAGGAATTATGTAAAGCGTTCTATCCGGCAGTAAAGAGAGGATGAAGAGGAAGGGCAGTACCATGAGAATGGCGAGCAGATTGTAAATCAGCCTCTGCCAGCGGTCAAAGGTTTTGCCCAGCATGCTTTTCCCCCAGCTTTTTAATCCAGGATCGGCCAGGAGGCTATGCACTATGGCAAAGATAACAAAGTATGCAACCATGGCAAGATCACTGGTGATCATAAATGCGCCGCCATCATAGACGCATGCCCTCCTCGGGCCGACCCACCGGCATATAAAAGATCACATCCTCATCGGGCACACAGGCCACCGCCAGTCCGCGCTTCTTCAACTGGTCGCAAACTGCGACAATCAGTTCATCCAGACACTTATTATGATGCTCTATGGCCAGGCCTTTATATTTTTCAAAGCCGCCAGTAACCATATTTTCTTCAAATTCTCCACCAGGCAGCTCGATCTCCAGTAGAGTCTCCTCTTCCAGATACAGGCCCCTCTCAGCAGCAGTCTTTTCGAGAATATGGAAGAATTGATCGTATTCCATGGTGCTCATCACCGCCTCTGCTCGGCTACCACGATCTTTTGGATCTTTTCTTGCTAAATAGAGATGATAACCTGCGTCATCGATATCTTCCAGTGTCCTGCCGGATGATATCTGCTCTGCAGCTTTCTGCATTGCATAGAGTTGGCCGTCCATCTCTACCACCACATGTGCCGCGATCTCCTGCAGCTCTTTTCTTCGTTTTTGTTCGGACACAATTGCCGGCCCCATCAGCTTGTATTATCGAGACGACTGGATTTGCGATCTCAATATTTGCCGGGCAAAGTATTAATATTTCTCATATCACAACCGTCGCCTCGTAGCTTTGGGGTGAATTTGCTCCCAAGTTGTAGCATAATTTTCTCAATGTAATCGAGGAGGTTCCTTAAAAGATGGATTGCCACCTGGATCCGGAAGAGCTGGAGTTTTGGGAGAGGCAGAAGAGGTGCGGAGATGAGATCGACCTCAAGATGGCGCGCGATCTGCCTGACGACACACCCGATTTCATATTGAAGATGATGGGCTATTTTGAGGAAGACGCTGCAGAGTTCTGCTTTTCCAGTGCGCAGGGCCTTGTCCTGGACGCTGGTTGCGGCAACGGCAACCTGCTTCTTCGGGCGCTGAAAAATAAAAAAATCCAGGTAAAGCCGGAAAAAGAGGCCTTGCAGGTCATAGGCATGGACTTCTCAGGCAACATGCTATGCCGGGCGGCCCTTCGGGCGAAGGGCGATGATAGAACTGGATTTTTGCAGGGCTCTGTGACCGATCTTCCCTTTCAAGACCAGAGCTTTGACCGGGTGGTGAGCAGCGGTGTCCTGACCTGTTTGCCTAACACTTGGGCAGCAGCAAGAGCTTTACAGGAATTCTATAGAGTATTAAAACCTGAAGGGGTTTTGGTAGTAGACTTCTTTTCCCGCACATCTCATTATACCCTGATCAGGAAGCATCTCTTCAGAGAAACGATAAAACCGCCCGAGTATGTCTCTCCGGCAGAGTTTCAAAGAGCGCTTGAGGATGCGGGATTTTCGGTCCTAGCCTGCCGCGGTTTTGATTTCAAGCCATGTCAGGGTTATCTCTTCTTAAATCCATGGCGAAGAGTCATCGATCCGGGCTATTTTCAGGAGAGGCTCTCCCGCTATCTGGAACGGAAGGTGCTGCCCCGGCGGCCAGGT
>JAQTXY010000209.1 GCA_028688535.1 Methanothrix sp.
AATCTTACAATTCGAACTACCGAATTCATGCTTTCAGGAACCTCCGGACATGTCCGAAGGGGCTGTACTCCACTCCACCACCATGTGCGCTGTAGAACTTAGTGAACATCTCCACATAATGCAACCTGAGAGGATGCATGAAAGGAGAGAGAATTCCCAGCAAGAAGTTGATGAAGTGCACCGCAAACAAAACTAGGATGCCTACGATGATTCCCAGTATCGAGAACTCTGCGCTGTTGGTCACGCCGCCGCTTAGCATGGGCATGATGACATAGAATGCCAGCTGGTTAGCAGCATAAGCCAGACCCACCGAAGCTAGGCCGATGGCCAAAAGCCTCAGGTAGGATATCAGATTGCTCACATAGGATGGTACGTGAGCCAAACCCATAGGACCTTCCGGACCTATAACCATCATCACTACAGAGACAACTACTACGATGACGCCCAGATATGTAAGAATCGACTGCCCCATAACTAATCCAAGCAGAGCGACGGAAAAGAACACCTGGAAAAGCATAACAGGGAGACGCTCGAAATAGGCATGCTTCTTCTCACCGTAATTCAGCTCGGTCTTGATACCCAAGATAGAACCGACGCTGCAGTGAATGACGCCGATAAAGATACTGGTTCCAATCAACAGCAAAACCGCATTTGTCGCCAATCGATCCATTGGGAAAATGCCTAAGGGGCCCAATCTTCCCAGCGATCCAAAGACACCTTCACCGAAATAGAGACCTGCTTGCTTCGCCAGTTCTATTTCATGTTCAGATAGATGTCCCATCATCCTGCCCCATAGACCTAAGGGGCCGAATATCTCGCCAAAGAAGAACCCGAATATAATGGTCCATACGCTGGCAATCATGACGATGTTGATCAACTGCTGCCAGCCAGGGGTTCTAAACTTCTTCTTGAGCATAATCAGAAGAAGAAGCGACATGACACCATAGCCGATGTCTCCCAAAATCATGCCGAACATGATCGGGAAGAATACGAATATCAGCAATGACGGATCGAATTCCTTGTACTCGGGAATGGCAAACAGCCTTGTTACCAGTTCGTAAGGCTTGACAAGGCTCGGATTATCCATCTGGCTCGGTATGTCTTCGCCTTTCTCAACAAGTTCTTCTGCCTCTTTATCTGCGATCAACGAAACTTCAAGTTTGCCGCCGGCAGCACTCTCCAGCTCGCTCTTGAGCCTGCTGAACTGATCCGATGGAACATACCCATCAATAACGAAGGCATTATCCGTCTCAGCAAACCTGAGTGGTGCCTCTGTCTTGCGGGTCTCCATGGACAAGTACTCGTCCGTTGCCAGCATCAGATCTTCATACTGCTTCTTCATGTCGGCCAGCTTCTTTTGGAGCGGCGCTTTTTCGCCTTCCAAGGATTTGATGCTGCCTTCAAGAGTAGCAATAGCCGAGTCTACATTGCCTTCCAGCCTGGGTACTGATAATTCAGAAAAACCATGCTCTGAAAGGATCGAAGATACTTCGCCGGCCTTTTCTACAGGCACAAATACTGCTACAAAAGTTGCATTCTTGGCACTTCCGGAATAAACCTCATTTACCGGAGATACCTTCGCTACATCGGCATCTACTGGTGTTTTTGCTGTGCCGACGAAGGTCGCCAGAGAATCATAACCATAATAAGCTTCTAATGGCAAAGGCAATACTGCCAATGGAGTCAGAGACTTGATCTGATCCTGTTTGGACTTGACTTCTGCGTCGATGGCAACGATGCGCTCGTAAGTAGCTGTAACATCTGCGCCGACGTTATTGAGAAGGTTGTCCATCTCCGATAGAACCTGGCTCTCGGGATAAGTCTTATCAGGAGCCTTGTTTTTCAGATCAAGGTACCTGGTGACAGATCTGAGCTTAATGAGATCCTCGGAGTATTCTTTGGCTTTGCCGATGGGCTTGCCCATCTCAAACTGAGGTTGGTTGCCATTATAGTTGACAATGTGGAGCAAGCGCAACTCATGCAGCTTTTCTACGACTGGAGCTATTACGTTCTTTGACCCGGCGACGACTACACGACTCATCTTTACGGGCCTAAGCATGCAACAACCCCATAAACTCCTTTATCAGATATTCAACTGCTTTGTCCAGCTTTGCGTTGGCGCTGCCGCTCATTGAGTTCACGTTCTTCTCACCGCTGCTAACGATCGATGCCTTCTTGACTTTCACATCGCTATCAGCTTTGGCAACGCTCTTGTTATAGTAATCCTGTGCATCAGTCTCGGCGGATTTGACGAGGTTTGCAGCTTCAGTAGTGGCAGCGGCTATCCTTTTTTCCTTTTCATCCAAGGCCCGCTGGACTGCTGCCTTGGCTTCAGCCTCTGCCGATTTGATTTTCGATAAGATATCGTCTCTAGCCATCTGATCCCTCTACTTCTTCCCTCACTACACCTCTTCCGTTTTTCAAACAGCGCTACATCACTTTTGGCTCGTGATAAACGTTCTGATCCATCCTCATCTACCAATATAAACTCTTCGGTTTTGATTTGAGGAGAGGGCTAAGTATGAGCTTTCTTCTTATGATCCCCAAAATTTCAAAGCTGTTTCCAGCTCTTTGTGGTCTTTTGCGTATTCTTTTAAGGGAATTTGCATTCTCCAGGCATCCGCCGCCTGCACCATAGCTCTTGCCCCGGCCGTGGTTCCGTCAGGATGGCCGTGCACCCCTCCGCCGGCTTGGATGATGCAATCAATGCCGTAGCCATCCAGATTTCCATGAACTTTAGCTGGATAGACCCCACCCGAGGCCACCGGGAAGACTCTCTTGTAGCCGTGCCAATTATCTCGCAGAGCATCACGGGAGAGGTCGTTTTCCAGGGTTTCGCGCGCCATCTTGCCCATGTAGCTTCCCGTATGCAGATTAGTACCTCCCATCATGCGCACCAGCTTGGAGATGACCAGCATGGCAATGCCATGCCCTTTGTCTCTGGTGAAGGCTCCATGCATGGTTCGGTGCACGTGCACCGGCACCCTGACATGTCGGGAGAGATCTTCCAGCGCGGAAAAGCCGGCAGTCAGGACATCAATCATGACCATGTTGGCGCCGTGATCGACAGCCTGCTCAGCCCGCTCCAGGATCTTGTCGGCCCCGGCAGTGACGTTCACCGCATAGAAAGCTTTCTTGCCCGTTTCTGTCTCCACCTTGTCGAGAGCTGCCATGACCGCCTCCAGACGTGGAATGAGCGGGCAGAAGCTCTGATCGGTCAGGGTCTCATCATCTTTGACAAGGTCCAGTCCGCCGCGAACGGCGGCAGCCGCCACCGCTGCAGTGCCTGCCGGATCCAGACCTACCTTGGGCTTGACAATGGTGCCGATCAATGGACGGTCATAGACGCCCAGGATTCTGCGCGCGTCTTCTATCCCAAACATAGGACCCTTGTGCGCCGAGAGAAGACTCTCCGGAAAGATTACATCCTGCAGGCGAACCTTCTTCAAGTCACCCAGACCGAAGAGGTTTCCCGCCACCACAGAAAGGTACTGAGGGACATTTCCTGGCTCAAATAGCTCCTCGGGAAATCCTATCTCAACGCTATTTCCCTCCGCCAGGATCACCCTCGCCGCGAGGGGGTTGTCCTGGCCACGCACCGCGGTCCAGGTGCCGGTGGACTGCTCGGCGGCGATAGCCTCCGCAGCTTTCTGAATGGGAAGGTCGGTTTCCACATAATATTTTGCCACAAGTTCCATAATAATACACCTGATGTATGATCTCAGCCAAATAGACTCTCACGCCATCAGGACAATTCAATCTCAAAATGACATCGAGTCTTCATTGGCCAATTCCGGGCATAGATGAGTCTCCGGCGGATATAAGAACTTCTGCCGAGTAGACTTTGGACTGTGTAGTCCCAAAACCATCATGATCTGATTGAAACACTATTTTTTCGTTCGGGGCCAACATCTTTATTATCGAAGAAAACCCGACAGACTGCCAAAAATATCAGGAGAATCCATGAGTGAAGGCATAAATGATCACACTCGATACATCGTTGATCTGAGGCGCCATATGTGGATGGTTGGCATCGAGGTGGAATTGCGGCGGCTCATCTGGCAGATTGCCGTGGTCGGTAAGTACATTTCCGCAAAGATCCACGAATCCAACCGCAAGCTGGCAGGCTTCAAGAATGCTTACGGCGAGGATCAGTTGGCGCTGGACCGCATTTCGGACGACATATTAAAAAATATGCTTAAGAACTCAGGATTTGTTCGCGAGTATGCCTCAGAGGAGCTCAATGATATCGTCACCATCGGAGAAGGGCAGGAG
The DNA here is from genome assembly GCA_028688535.1 of Methanothrix sp. Taxonomy (GTDB): domain Archaea; phylum Halobacteriota; class Methanosarcinia; order Methanotrichales; family Methanotrichaceae; genus Methanothrix. Next base: position 4,276 of record JAQTXY010000209.1, read on the forward strand.
AAATATATTGTTACCGCCGATCCGTTGGACGGTTCTTCCCTGGTGGATACCAATCTGGCCATCGGAACGATCATAGGCATCCACAAAAATTCATTATTTGACAGCGGGAGAAATTCAATGGTTGCCGCTCTTTATATTACATACGGCCCACTGATCACTATGATTTACTCAGCCGGAAAGGGCGTGCATGAGTTCGTATTGGATCGCGAAGGAGAGTATGTCCTGTCTGAGGAAAATATCCGGCTAAATGAGAAAGGAGCAATCTTTTCACCTGGCGGTCTGCGCAAGGACTGGACGGACAACCATCGCAATTATATCGATAAGCTGGAGGCAGACGGCTATAAGCTGCGCTACAGCGGAGGTTTCGTTCCCGACATCAATCAGGTGAT
>JAQTXY010000210.1:0-3708 GCA_028688535.1 Methanothrix sp.
CCGGGTTGTAGGCTTGCTTCGCAGATATTGTGATCTGCCTGGAAGGCCCAAGTCATAACCACTAGACCATCGACGCCCGCGTCCTTAGGTGGCAGAGGTTGAACTTAACTGTTTCGATTGAAAGACCACAATTCCGCTTATGAGCCGCACTATTGAGATGGCATGTTAAAATTGCGTAAAAGCATCCATTTGAGAAATAATCGGTCTATCGCGAGGTGAATTAAATGTGGACTTGTTGGCCAATTGGCCAACAAAGGTCCTCGAGTGAGACACAATCGTTTGCTAACGAATTTTGCCGCCGATTTCTGCAGGATTAAGCGCCAACGGTAAGACCATACCCGATTAGAAATATGACCGCCAATAGCAGCAGACCGATCCAGTAATGAAATACACCATTCATTTTAGTCACCCTTTGTCTTGGCCAAGTGGCCAAATGGTTTTTTGCCTATTAAGCTATTTACCTTTTTTGGTTGTTTAAAATTTAAGGTTTAAACCTATTTTGCTTTTATCCTATTATGATCATTATTTAATGAATTCAGACCTACAAAGCAAACGCATAGAGGTACAATTCAGATCTGTGATTCTAATATTATTATTAATATTTATAAAATTTAATTTAAATTAAAAAATGATTGGTATAATACATACCCTGATGGGCCGCCATTATTCAGATCGTCTCTTTAGAGATTCAAGAGGTATTATGCATTAGATGCAAATGAATATGCAATCATGCCATCAGATAATTTGATATACAGGTGAGGCGGCGAGGAAGCAAAGCATGAATTTACTGATAACAGCCTTCTGGCTAATGCTGCCTGCATATCTGCCCAATAACTGTGCAGTTCTATTTGGCGGAGGAACGCCTCTGGACTTCGGGAGGTCCTTCCATGATGGAAATCGTATGCTAGGTGATGGAAAGACATTCCGAGGAACGACGGCAGGTACGTTGGGCGGCCTGATCATCGGCATTCTATTAAATCACCTTGCACCAAGCCTTGGACTTCCCAGCTTTGGTTTTGGACTGAGCCAACTGCCGATCCTCTTGGGACTCTCCTTTGGTGCCATGCTGGGGGACATTATCGCTGCCTTCTTTAAGCGGAGGATGGGCCTGAAGCGCGGAGCTCAGCTCTTCATCATCGATCAACTGGATTTCGTGATAGGGGCCTGGGTGTTGACTATGATTCTCGCGCCAATGTGGTTCTGGCAAAACTTTACGCCATCTATTATAGTAGTCGTGTTAGTAATTACACCGATACTCCATCGCGTCATGAACATTATAGGTTATCGTATGGGATCAAAAAGAGAACCCTGGTGAAGGTATTTTTCATCAAATCCGTTTGCCAGTACCGAATTACCTTCTATCTCTCATTTCACATTATCTCAGCACTTGCCATTTCTCTTGCTATCGCGAAAGGTTTATAAGTTTAGGTAATTGATAACGAGAGCGTCATAGCCAATTTTATAGTGAAAAAGCATGAAATTGGTGAAATGAAAAGGAGGAGGAACAAATGGACGCATTTAGCATGGGGCTTATAGCTGCGATGGGCGCCCTTGCGACGGTTGCTGGTGCTTCTGAGGATATAGAATCTGATATAGGATCTCAGAGCAATCCCAACTCGCAAGTACAACTGGCTGCCCAGGTAGGTAACCCCCACAGGATCTACAATAAGGCCATCTCAGGGGAACCCCCGGCCAATGCCCTGTGGGCTGCCACTGCTGCTATAGTGGCCTATACTCTTATTACGGCCTTCCAGATGTCCGCACTGCTTGCCCTGGTAGCAGGCGCATCAGTTGCCGCTCTGTTCAACGGTGTTTTATCGATGAGCGCCTATTTTGGCAGAAATTCGAGCCAGAAGAGGTTCAACCAGTGGGTCTATCTGGATATCGTCAGGTACACCACGCCATCAATTATGGCACATGCTTGGATAACATCGTTTTGTATTGCAACTATATCTTACATCATGGTATACATGTTGCCCACCCCACATCCCTTCCCGATGGCCATCATCGCCTTGATCTGGGGATTGGCTGTAGGTGCTATCGGCTCATCTGTGGGCGATATCCACTATGGTGGTGAGCGCGAATTCCAGAACCGACAGTTCGGTTGTGGTCTGAATACCATGCTGTCTGGCCAGATTGTGAGAAAGGCCGAGGCAGGTTTACGAAACTCCATAGATAACGCCTGGTTCTGTACCAAGTTTGGCGGTCCAGCCACTGGAATGGGCTTCGGCCTGACGGTCTTTTTGGACAACTGGAGAACAACCGTATTCGATCCGGTGACTCAGGCGCCATTCGCTATCGCCATGGGACTGTTCTTTATCATTGTGATGGTAATCTATAACAACTACATTGAAAAGTCCACCAGGAAAAAGTACGGACCATACCCGGAGTACAAGGGGGATATTGCAGCATGAACTTCGATATTAATACTATTGTCTACATCTTGGAGATCATTGTCGGAGGGCTCCTGGTAGGCATTGGTGTTCACTTTGTGCCTGTGGGCGGCGCTCCAGCCGCTATGGCTCAGGCAGCCGGTATCGGTACGGGCACGGTGCAGCTTGCTGCAGGCTCTGGCCTGACAGGCTTATTGGCTGCAGGCTTGATGATGTCCGTCACAGACAACCTATGGCTGATCCTGGCATCTGGCGCAGTAGGTGCAGGAATCATGATGGGCTCAACAATGCTCACCGGCTCCTGGATCTACGCTTATGCAGTAGGAGCGCCCTTTGCTTCGGCAAAGGTTAACTACGATCCCATAACCGGATTTTCCCAGCCGCCTTATGTGGCTCCGGGAACAGTTGGCCAGGGCATACCCACAGTCTGCTTCACCAGCGGCCTGATCGGTGGCATGATGGGCGGCCTTGGTGGCGCTATGATCTACTATCCATTATATCTGATCAACGGCAATGCCGCTTTGAGCGCCATGTTCGCCATTGGTATATTCCTGGTGAATGCCGTTATAGCATCCTGGAATATCCAGGGAACTATCGAGGGCTTCCACGATCCCAAGTTCAAAAAGTGGCCCTTCGCATTCAAAGCCTGCGCCATAGCCAGCATACTGCTCGCTCTAGCGTCTGTAATGATAACAGGAGGTGCCTGAAATGTCTCTAGGAGGAGCCGCAGGCGGAGCACCGTCTGCATATGATCCCAAGAAACTGAGAATGTACGGACTGGTTGGTTCCGTTGTGGGAATATACTTGGGCGCCATTCTCAACAGCGCTTTGAATACCACTGTGTTCTCCTTTATCGGTGCTATTGCTGCCATCTTTGCCGTAGTCATGGGAGCCAACGCCGTTAGACGAGTCTGTGCTTATGGTATCGGTACTGGTGTTCCCTCTATCGGCATGCTGGCTCTGGGTATGGGCATTATTGCCGTGATGTTCGGACTATCCATGGCAGAAACCCTAGGCTCGGTATTTCTTGGCCCAATTATCATTCTGATCTATGCCGGTGTCTTCGGTTATATCATCGGTGTCATCGCCAATAAGGTCATCAAGTTCAACATTCCGGTAATGGAAGAGGGCAATTCTGACCTATCTATGGCAGGCGCACTGGCTATTCTCGGATGGAGCTTTGCGATATCCGGCACCTTGGGCTATGTCGATATTTTGAATAATGTTCTTATGAGCGGCTATATCGCCATAATCTTCATCGCCGGCGGTCTTGCTATCCTGCACCCATTCAATGCCAATCTCGGCCCGGATGAGC
>JAQTXY010000210.1:3718-4643 GCA_028688535.1 Methanothrix sp.
AATGGCCATGATAGCTACTGGAATTGGAGCCACCGCAATACAGGGCTTAGCAGCTGGACTATTGCAGCTTGTCATCGGTTTTGCCATATGGTTCTACTTCTTCAAGATGTTCTACCGTCTGGTCAAGAGAGATGCATCTGCTGTGGTGGGAACAGGATTATTGCCGCCAACGGTGCAGTAAGGAGGTCTAGAAATGGGATTTGTTAGAGTTTCACCAGAACTGGGCCTGATCTTCGACCCCATGAAAGGAGTGGTTTCGGAGCAGAGGGCGGACGTAGTTCTGTACACATTCGATCCGGTTTATGAAAGATTGGATAAACTGGATAAGATAGCTGATGACTTGGTCAATCAACTTGTGCCGGACAACGAGCTTCTCTCGTCTTACGCCAACCGAGGCAAGGCCTCCTACATCGCTGGCCTGTACACCAACATATGGATGGGATTCATCATCGGTCTAGTAGTCTCCTTCGTGTTGCTGCTGGCTATGGCGTTTACCGATCCGGCGACCTTTGAGATCGTTAAGAAGGCATTGGGCGGAGGTGCTTAGGAATGGTACTTAAAAAGAAGCCATCTGAGCCCTGGCCGACGATCACCGGCGAGTATGAGGTAGGCAATCCTGAGAGTCCAGTTGCAGTATGTACCTGCGGCTCGCACCTTCATAGCGCCGATCTGATTAAGGCCGGTGCGGCTCTTGCCGGACCGTGCAAGACTGAGAACATCGGCATTGAAAAGATGGTGGCCAACGTCATCGCCAATCCCAACATCAGATACGTAGTAGTTACGGGAATGGAGGTCAAGGGGCACATCACCGGACAGGCTGTGGAGGCTTTCACCCAGAGCGGAATCGACAAGGAAGGAAGGATCATTGGAGCTAAGGGAGCCATTCCCTTTATCCAGAACCTGACGCCCGAGTCCATTGAGCGCT
>JAQTXY010000211.1 GCA_028688535.1 Methanothrix sp.
TTTCGTATCGGCCAGAAAAAGAGGGTCTTTGTCCACAAGTTCGTGTGTCTCGGCACTCTGGAAGAGAGAATAGACAGAATGATAGAGGAGAAGAAGGCCCTGGCGGAATCGGTAATAGGGACCGGTGAGTCCTGGCTGATTGAGCTTTCCAATGAGGCACTGAGAGATATGATCTCCTTGCGGCGGGATGCCGTAAGCGGCGAGGATGATGATAAATGAGCCCTTATTGGATGTACTACGAAAAGACTTCGCCAAAGGAGGTCAAGAATGGCCTGAAGGCTAAGAGCAAGCGTGGCTCCATCGGAGAGACATGGTGGTCAAAACGCTTTGTAGGCGTTCTCGAGTCCTTCAATTTGGGGGCCAGGCTGACGCGCGGCAGAAGCTATGCCCGAAAAGGCCAGGTCATCTCCATCGACATTAAGCCCGGAATTGTGGAGGCTCGGGTGCAGGGCTCATTTCCAGAGCCTTATGATGTATCGATAAAACTGATGCCTCTATCTTCTGAAGAATGGGAGAGTGCCATAGATGTCATGGCCTCCAAAGCGGTTTTCTCAGCCCGTCTGCTCTCCGGCGAGATGCCGCAGACAATTGAAGAAGCGTTTTCCGATTGCGGCATCTCTCTCTTTCCCAGGAAAGGAGCGGATCTGAAAACAAATTGCTCCTGCCCCGATTGGTCCAACCCCTGCAAGCACATAGCTGCCGTCTATTACCTCTTGGCGGAGCAATTCGATCGTGATCCTTTTCTCATCTTCAAGCTGCGAGGCAAATCCAAGGAGGAGATCGTCGAGGCGCTGCATTGTATCCGCTCTTCCCAGGCCGAAGAAGAGTCTAAGAATCCTTCTGGCTCTGTTCCGGTTTTTGTCTCCCCCATCGAGGATAAGGTCAGACCTCTGGAAGAATGCCTTGATTGCTTCTGGCAAAAGGGAAGCGAGCTTGATTTACTGGAGATCAATCCCAGGAGTCCGTCGGTGGAAAACGCAATTCTAAAAATACTTGGAGATGCTCCATTCTCAATTGGCCGGGATAATTTGGCAGTCTTGCTTAAACAAGCATATGAAAAAGCAGGCAAGTCTGCCCTTCAGAAATTGGACAATGGAATCGAAGATTAACGAACTATAAATAGTTTGGAGACATTTCCTTATGATGCAAATTGCATATTATCGAACTTATAGGAGAGTATGATATGGGTTTCTTAGATCGTATGAGCACTGTTGTGCAGGCAAAGATGAATAAGATCATGGACAAGATCGAGGACCCCAGGGAGACCTTGGACGTGTCCTACGAAAAGCAGCTCCAGCTCCTGCAAAATGTCAAAAGAGGCGTAGCGGAGGTCACAACCTCCAAGAAGAGACTTGATCTACAAAAGGCCAAGCTGCAGATGAGCCTTGACAAGCTGGACGGTCAGGCCAGGGAAGCATTGCAGGCAGGCCGCGAGGATCTGGCTCGCAAGGCTCTGGAGAATAAAGCATCCCTGCAGGCGCAGTTGACAACCTTGGACCAGCAGATAGCCGACCTGCAAGAACAGCAGCAGAAGCTCATGGATGCCGAGAGCCGACTGGCTACCAAGGTGGAGTCCTTCCGCACCAAGAAGGAGACTATTAAAGCTCAGTATTCTGCAGCAGATGCACAGGTAAAGATCACCGAATCTGTGACAGGCATTAGCGAAGAGATGGCTGATGTGGGCATGGCCGTACAGAGGGCAGAGGCAAAGACAGAGAACATGCGCGCTCGCTCGGCAGCTTTGGACGAGCTTCTCGAGTCTGGAACTCTAACTGATTATTCCGGTGGCGATGATCTGGATCGGGAACTGGCTAAAGTAAAGGCACAGAGCAGTGTCAATGATATGCTGGCCAAAATGAAGGAGGAGATGAAGAAATGATCATCAGGATTTTAGGTGACGGGCAGTTTCGCCTGGACGACAATCTTGTGGAAAGGATTAACAAGATCGACAACAGGATTGTCGATCATGTCTCCAGGGGCAATAAAGCGGAATATGCCCAGGATCTGGCCAATTTGATATCCACGATCAAGGAACTGGCAGAGCCCCTTGATCCTGTGGAGATCCTCCCCTCGGATATTATCATTCCTCCTTCCGATCTTTCCTTTGAGGAGGCAAGAAAGGTGTTCTGCGACGAGGGGCTCATCAAGGGCTGAGCAGCAATGGTGACAATGTCGTCCATCCATTTGATCTAAATAGTGGCGGACGGCGATTTCGCCACAGTTTTCGGGAAATTACGTATCTGCAGAGTTATTCTTGCAGGAAATTGCTGATATTATTTTTTTATCATCTGCATACGCTCACTAACCGGCTAACTCCGTCGCTTGTTATCATTCCTATTACCATTTGGTTGCCATCCACCACCGGCAAAGCCGAGATATTATGCTCATTCATGCGCTTGGCGGCTCGCTCTATTGGATCTTCCTGAGCGGAGATGACCACCTTGCGTGTCATTATCTCCTCCAGCAGCGTGTACTTCAAAGCCACGGCCTTGGATACATCCCAGGTGGTGACAATCCCAACCAGCTTTCTTTCTTAGTTGATTACAGGCAGGTGAGTTACGCCCTCGGTCATCATGATTCTGGCCGCCTCCTCCACGCTGGAGCCCTGCCGGATGGTTACTACCTCTTTGATCATCACATCACTAACGGATCTGCGGGAGAGGAAATTTTGGATGGTATAGTTCATCTGACCGGATTCCAGGAGAAATGTATCATGCCCGTAGTTTGATCGGATTGTATAGTGACGCACATCGATATCATTGGCACTAATAGCCTCAGCGATCTCTTTGCACTGGTAAGGCGGATAAAGCCAGTCTGAGCTAATGGATATGACCAGGAACTTTGTCCTGGCGCCCTTAAAGGCCTCAGCCAAAGAGAGAGTGCCATTCTTTGTCAGATCGAAGTAGTCTATGGCCTTGGTGATGTAGAGATAGGAATTGGCATCGAAGCGCTTCACAAAGGCATCACCGTGGTAGCTCAGATAGCTTTCAACCTGAAAATCCAGGGATGCGAGATCGAAGCCGAATTCTTTCTTGCCCTGCAAGCGCCGGCCGAACTTCTGATGCATGGACTCGTCGCTAAGGTATGTGATATGTCCGATCATCCTGGCCAGAGAGAGACCTCTTGCGGGAGGAGTTCGTCCGAAATAGTTGCCATTCTCCCAGTCCGGGTCTGAGGTTATGGCTCTGCGGCCCACCTCATTGAAGGCAATCTGCTGGGGTGAGGAGTAGGCGCTGGTGGCTATGGGAACGGCGAGACGCACCATCTCCGGGTAGGATATGCACCATTGCAGAACCTGCATTCCGCCAAAGGATCCACCGATGACTGCAAATAGCTTGTCTATTCCCAGATGATCCAGGAGCCTCTTCTGGACGTCCACCATATCTTTCAGCGTGATGAAAGGAAAGTCCAGGCCGTAAGGCTTTCCAGTCTTGGGATTAAGAGAGGAGGGACCTGTAGTCCCTTTGCATCCGCCCAGGACATTGGAGCATATTAGAAAGAATTTATCGGTATCCAGAGCCTTACCCGGGCCGATAATAATATCCCACCATCCGGGCTTCTCTTCGTTCTTGTGCCAGCCACCAGCATGGGCGTCTCCGGAGAGAGCGTGGCAGATGAGGATGGCGTTGCTCTTTTCTTTATTCAGAAGGCCATAGGTTTCGTAAGCAACTCTGGCCCCGTCGAGCTGCCGCCATGCTCCAGGACTATCTCTTCTGGAATATGGTAGCATTGGGTCTCGACCTGGCCCACAGATTCGCGTTTCATTTGAATTCACTCAATTTTTCCCAACAAATTGTCGGCAGTTTGACCCTTATGAATCGGCTTGTCAAAGCTCGATGGCTAACTTATTTAAGAACAGAGATTGGGGCAAAAATTGCCTGGCACAAGACTAATTCATCTTGTGCTGCGCTCATGAAAGGTTTCTTCAAGCATATTCTAATGTGGAGGGTATTTGTACATGTTGTAGTGAACCGGCACACTTATTTCCGGGGCGATCTTCCTCTGAATCTCCAGGCTGCTGGCATCTAAGTTTGATCTGATCGGCGGATTCATAACGTTATCTGATATAAGAGAAAATGGAGTTGCAGGCAGATGATGAAACTGGACGAGGATATCGAGATGTACGGAAGGATGGCAGTGGCCCTGAATATTCTGGAAGGCTGCCAGGAGTTTGCATCGATCATCCCTGAGGTAAGGACCAATTTGGCTTACGCCCGCGCCAATGCTAAGACCCGATACGAGGTTTTGGCAGTAGATGGTCGCATAACAGTGGTGAACGGCTGGCCACATGCGGCGGGCAAGCCCAGATTTGGAGCCTCCAGCCACATGGCACGCTTGATCATAGAGATAAGAAAGGTCGAACCTGCCATCCGAGCAGGAGTGGATTTTGCCAATGATCCCAGGTTGGCTCGATGGCTGGAAGATTACTGCAAGACCAAAGGCTGGATCTTTAGTGCGATCGATCGAGGCAATGAGCCAGAAGAGATTAAGCAAGCTGAAGGCGCAAGCATGCCTTGGAAGGTGGCTGAGGCGATCAGAGCAGCCGGTGGCTGCGTGCCCAAGATCTTCTACGAGACTGGAGCCATCGGCAAGGAGCCCGTATCCGTTCTCGT
>JAQTXY010000212.1 GCA_028688535.1 Methanothrix sp.
TCTTGAATGCTTTTGCCATGCAAATAGGCGATACCGTATTCAGTTACGACATAGTGAATATCACCCCTGGTTAAGGTGACTCCTGCTCCCTCGCTGAGAAACGGCACAATCCTGGAGACCTGCGGTCCTCTGGTGGATAGATCCTGCCCCATCTGATGCGCTGTGGAAGGCAGAGCGATAATCGTCTTTCCGCCAGGGGCAAGGGCTGCTCCTCGCATGAAATCCGCCTGGCCGCCGATACCGCTGTAGAAACTGTGACCTATTGATTCTGCCGATACCTGTCCGGTGAGATCGACTTGCAGAGCGCTGTTGATGGCCGTCATCTTGCTATTCTGAGCAATGATGAGGGGATTATTGGTATAGTCGATTGTACGAAACTCTATAGAGCTCTTATCCCTCAGAAAATCGAATGTCCGGCGTCGGCCCATGCAGAAGGTGGCAATGCTCTTGCCGGGATTGAGGCTCTTTTGGCTATTGTCCACTACTCCGTTCTCCATCAGAGCGGCAATACCATCGTTAAGCAGTTCCGTGTGCACTCCCAGATGCTTTTTCCCTTGCAGACTGTCAACTACTGCATTGGGAATGCTGCCATACCCCACTTGAATGGTCGAACCGTCTTCTACAATACGGGCGACATATCCTCCGATCTTTTGAGCAATATCTCCGGGAACATCTTCGATATACTCCAACAATGGTTCATCTTTAGCAATGATGTAGTCGACATCATCCATGCTGATCCAGCCATCTCCTTGCACAGCAGGCATAAACGAATTAGGCTGGGCGATCACCATTCTTGCCTTATCGACGGCCGCCCGGACGATGTCCACGCTAACTCCCAGATTCATATTACCGTCCTCATCAGGGGGCGTGGTCTGGATGAGAGCTACATCAATAGGTATCCTCTCAGATCGTATAAGAGCAGGCAGCTGTGAAAGGAAGATGGGTGTGTAGTCGGCCTCACACCGGTTTACCGACTTTCGGGTGTTGTCACCGATGAAGAACGAGTTGAGCCGGAAGTTGTCTTTGAACTTTTCGTTTGTGTAGGCGGCGACACCTAGTGTGACTATATTTATCAGTTCGGCATCCATGAAGGCCTTGGGCTGACTCTGAACGAAATTAAGCAGAGCGCTGACCAGATACTGAGGCTCACCACAGCCAGTGCCTATAAATATTCGGTCACCCGGCCGTATATTTTGGAAGACGTAGCGTTCCTGATCATAGAACTTGCTGGGCCATCTGCTTTTAATTTCTTCAGCTATCTTGTCATTCATGCAATTGACTCGTTGTATAGGTAATTGATACTCATCCTGGCAGTCTCGTCCAGCTCACCAGTGGGTAGTGATCCACGCTGGTGCCTCCGGCAATCAGGTAAGGCGAGTCGCAAATGCCGTCACTGTTCTGGTCCCTGCAATCCGGATGGCCGTAATAGTTACCCTTGCCTTCCTCATCCCAGGAATTGCTTGCATAGTCCCAGGCAGGCTGAACATTTGAGGTGAGATTATTTCCAAATATGGCATTTGCATAAGAGCCGCCTGAGATATTGATGCCTTCGGTGCTGTTGGAGACTATGTTAAAGGCAAGAATGTTTCCTGTGCAGTATTGATCTAGAATAATTCCGCTTCTTGCTTCATCCGTAATAGTGGAATTGGCAATTCTCGTATAGTTGGATTGGTAGAGGAGTATACCATGCTGGTTTTTGCTGATGTTGCTTGATTCAAGTGTATTGTTGTGGCTGAAGGTTAAGCTTATGCCATTGCCATGATTAGAGGTTATGTTGTTATCCCATAGCTGATTTTCCCAGCTCTTTACTAAAGAGATTCCATCTTTGCCATTGCGCCTAATCTTGTTTTTGTGGATAAAGTTATCATAGGACTCATCAGCAGGATAGTTGTTCCAGAAGATGCTCTCAATGTGGATACCATCATCTCTATTGTACTCTATGAGATTGTTGGTGATCGCGCTCATAGATCCCATCAACGATATGCCTTTTCCATTGCCCTCATACTTGCTCTCCCAGCCGCTGCCTGTGATTATGTTGCCGGAAATTATGGTAAAATTGCATTTCATAGCCCTTATGGCATCGTTGATGCTATCTGTTATCTCATTGCCTTCAATTGTATTTGAGTTGCTTCTCTGCATCTCAATTCCCCAGTGGTTATGGAGCAGCTTGTTGCCCTCAATGATTGTTCCATTTGAATTATACAGTTCAACAGCATAGCCGAAGGGTATGTCTTTAATGGTGTTATTGATGATCCTGTTGTTGCTGCAATTCCATAGACCAATGGCCGTCAGTTCATTGTCGTAAAAGGTATTGTTAGATATGGTATTCCCATCGGAGTAGACTCTGATACCTGCATTGCCTATGAGGTCATTGTGTTCGCCTGAGCCATAGGGAACCGGTGGGATGACGCCTGTGATGTCAAAACCGTCGACTATGCAGCCAAATTCCCTGATGGCAATTGCCGTACCTCCAGTCATCACAGTCATCTCAGTTACGCCGATGCCTCGCTCCTCGATATCAGCTGTGGAGCTTCCGGCTCGCAAGATAGGCCTACCGTTTCCTGTATCAATGCCCCGAAGAGTTATGAGGGGGGTTGTTATATTCAAATTGACATAGTATTCACCGCTCTGCACCTCAATGATATCTCCCGGACCGGCGGAATCAAGAGCAGCCTCAATACGATAGAAATCGCAGCCTTGCGGTCCGACGGTGATGACCGATTCCTGCGATACGGCTGTTGAGGCAATCAGGAAAAAACCAATTATGAGGCGGGCAATTGAATGCATAATTTTCCTTTTGCGATTGAAAAATATAAGTATTTCCCCAGAATTTTTGCAGAAGATTATGAGGACGCTTTATGTTTTAGAGATTTTGCTGGCCGCTAATTAGTACTATCATTATCAGAATCGCTAATAATATTGCCCAGCCTACAATAGCCAGTAAAGTGGCTTCCTTTGCTTTCTTAGCTTCCCACCAGGTGCGAGGCTCAATTCCTTGGACCAGAAAAATAACGACTCCTGCCAGATTAACAGAGATGAGATTTGCCAGAAATAGAAACAAAGCACCTAAAGCCAATGAATAGTAGCCTGCCCCTAAAAGCAATCCGAACACAACTAAAGGCGGCATGAGAGCAACCGCCACTGCGACACCGATAAGGACCGCTGAAGCGGCTGAGGTAAAGGCTAAGGCCCCTGCTGCTCCGGAAGCCAATGCCAGAGCAATGTCCATCAATCCTACACTGGTTCGAGATGATATTTCCTGCAAAGAGGGATCTACAGGCAGTATGAGTCCCAGGGAAAAAGATAGAATTACGGCAATGGAAATACCCAATAAGATGGTCTTTAGAGCTCTCTTTGCCAGCTGCAGATCACCAAGAGCCGTCGCCAAAGACAGGGAAACATTGGGGGTTAGCATGGGTGCTATTACCATTGCTCCAATTATCACTGCGACATTATTATTAATTACACCGATTGCTGCTACAATTGAAGAAAGCACGATCATAGATATGTAAATGTTTGTAATCATGGCTCCCTTCTCCAGATCATCATGCAACTCTTCCCGGCTTACCCGTCCCTTATGGGTGACTTCCTTCTCATTTGTTGAGACCGACTCGATCTTTTCCTCGTCGGTGATACTGGGAAAGGACGCCTCCAATGCGAAGATATTTATCCGAAAGTCGTCTTCCTCCGCAAATGCTTCTTCCAGGAGATCGAGCAGATTTTGACTTCCCTCGGCCTGCACCAGCATCCGGATAATAATCATATCTGTCGAAAAGCGAGTTTTCCAGTCACCCTGTATCGGAATCTTCCAGAATCCCATCGCCGGCTGAATTGTTAAATCAAGAACTTCTTTTCTGCTGCTTATTAATTCTTCTACGGCAGGTTGCTTATCCTTATGAAGACTGATCTCAATCAGACGGAGTGCCATGAACTCTGCGCCCCCATAAATTCATTCAGCAAATACCATTTTATTTACTTCATCATCTTCAATCTCTTTTTCCAAACATTTCTTCGATCGTATTTCCGGGTGAAGGCCTCAATGCCCTTCGGGCTGCCCATCAGTGCCAGAATATCGCCACCTTCTACAGCCGTCTTTTTGTCCGGCACTGCCATGGCCTGGCCCAATCGCTCCAGAGCTACAACCCGACAGCCGAACCTCTGCGGCAAATCCAGTTCTTCCAGAGTTCTTCCCGCCAGGCCGGACCTCCTTCTTACATGGAATATCTTCAGTTCCAGATCCTCATAAAGCAGATCCAGCTTCTCTTCTTCACCCTGAATAATCCTGGCCAGCATGTGACTGGCTACGATTGGCAAAGATGCTACATAATCGGCCCCGGCCCGATAGATATTCTCGGCTGACCGAAGGTTATTGGCTCGCACTACCACAAAGGCCTGGGGATTAAGGTTCTTGGCGAGAAGAGTGGCATAGATGGCATCAGAGTCCTGGTTGAGCATGATCAAGACTCCAACAGCCTCCTTAATTCCTGCTTGCAGGAGATCGGTCTCTGCTGTGGCATCTCCGATTATATGCACAAAGTCGGTTTCAGTTAGATCACGCAGGTCCAGGATCGTGGGGTTGGTTCCGCAGTCGGATAGCACAGTTGCCAC
>JAQTXY010000213.1 GCA_028688535.1 Methanothrix sp.
TGCTTTAATTATAATAATGGCTTTGACAATAGCCTCTATCGGATTGATCTCTGCCGCATCGGATGAGGAGATTATGCAGTTCGCCAGGGGCGTTCTGGCCAACGAATATTATGAGAGGACGGCCAGCATAAATGGAGAGAACCTGTCGATTGAAGGCAACCTCAGTGAGTTTAGTGACGGTAGTGTGAATACCATTGGGTATGAGCTGCAGAATATGGCGGCAAGTGCGAAGAAGATCGTCGATGAGTATCCCGATAGGTTCCATCAATTGGACTTTAAGCTGTTCGATTTTTCCGGCAATAAGATTGTGGGGATAATGCGCATATTTGCCTAAACGCATATTCTCCAAATACAACTTTTTTTCGATCTTTTCAATGGAAGGTCAATCAGGAGCAATCCGTATATACTTTGCCAGGTCTCACAATAAATTTGAATGGAAGAATTCAGCCGTCTTTCCCTTGTTGCAGAAATGATCCGCGATCATATCTCCTTGGACGGAATTGACCGATATCTGGCCGAGACAGGGGTGCAAAGCAGCGACTTCGTGCCCGTGCAGCCCCGCGAATTCTCAGGGGAGATTTTCGCAGTGGATGGCTCCAATGCTTCCATCTGCAACTGGTCGACGGCCAATGTGAACCTGATCCGGGCTGGCTATGCCGTCTACCAGGGAAGAGTCTGGAGACGCACAGTCATCACCTTCGACGATGTATTTCTGGCTGATCCCAAGCAATGCAAAAACATGTTCGACCCCTTTCTGCAGGAATTCTTCGGCCTGAATGGGGTCGATCTCAATGAATCGGACCTGGATCGGCTCTCCAGCTACTATCGGGAGCTGCAGGAGTATGTTGCTATAAACGACGCCCTGACGGTGGCGCAGCCCGGAGACATCATTCTTTACGACGGCAGCTTTGATGTCTTTGAACTTCTGAGAGGCGCTCTTGCCACCATCTTCGTCCGGGCGGAGCAGAAGAGCGTTGCCCTTCTTGCTGTGGCCAAGTCCAGCTCCCTCTTCTGGGGCGAAGAGATCAGCATGCCCTTTGTGCAGCATACCAGTATGGCTGGCAGCCTGCTTTTGCCTGGCTCCGCCTGGTATCTCAGCCTGAAGGATAAAAAAGTGGATGCCAGCCAGGGCAGATGGAACGGCCAGACCTACATTGTTCGTTTTTGCGGGCAGTCTGAGCACGCCTTCCGGGTGGACGCACCCTCCTTCCTTCAGGGCGAAATGGCATCGGTCCTGGGAAAGCTGGCCGCCTACTCATGCTCCTCCGAGTGCCTGGGGTATCCTCACGCCCTCTTTCGGGCGCACCGGGATATCAGGATCACCGAGGAAGAAGGGGCAGCCGTGCGCCAGAGACTGATGGGAGAGCTTTTGGAGATGGGCATGCCCCATTCGGAGATAAGAACGCTTATGCAGGACTTCCACGATATCCTGGAGATGAGGTCAGGATTTTAGGCAATGGAAAGTTGGGACCCTGAGGCGAAATAAGCAAGCGCAAAAAAAATGGGAGAATTAAAGTGGCGACAACGCAAGAGGAGAGACAGCCCGGAATGGGTGAAAGCATGTTGAGTCGAAAGGTTATTGTGAAGGGGGACACGACCTACAAAATCGTCTCCAAGAGTGTGACTGAATATCATTTCACAGTACCATACATTCTTCCCGATGAAGAAAGGGTCGAGGTGGGGCAGATATTCTCCATCAAAGACCAGGGTCTGACCTTCCTCGCTCGCGTTCTGAACATAGAGCACAGTTCCAACTATGACGGCCACTGGGACACTACCATGAAAGGGACCCAGATATTCGATCAAGACCAGATCTTCAATCGCGTCATAGCCGAGCCTTTGGGCTGCATCTCTGAAACAGGGGGATTTAAAAAGACTAGAACACTTCCCACCAAATTCGCGCCTGTAGCCAGAGCGGAGATTAATGAGTTCAAGTTTCTGCGCCAGGTTATGGGAGATATTGAGATTGGCTACCTGAGAAACGGCTCGCGACTTGTGAAAGACATTCCTGTGGCCCTACACAGCGAGGCGATGGATCACCACATGGGCGTCTTCGCAACCACAGGTATGGGCAAGTCCAATTTCATGAAAGTCTTTGCTGCTTCATGCATGCGCCTGGCAGCGCGGGGCGAGTCCAAGTTTGGGCTTCTCATCGTTGATCCTCACGGAGAATACCTGAAAGGCAAGGGCCCGGTTAAAGGACTCGTGCATCTCAAGAAATATGCTGATGGCCTTGTTTGCTACTCCACAGATAAAAATAATGCATCAGATCCGGGTGTTGAGGAGCTAATGATCGGGCTCAAGGACATTGAGCCTTCTGATGTGGCTTTGCTTTATGATTGGTCGCCTGCCCAGAAGGATGCTCTTGAAGCGATCTCCAGGATCTTTGGGCGCGATTGGCTCTCAGATCTCAACAGACCTGAAGGAATCAGCAAGATGGTATCCGAAAATATCAATGAAAAGACCGCTGGCGTTTTATCAAAACGGATCAAGAACGTTCTTGATAAAAATAGATACATCAACGATATCAGATCAAGCATTCCAAACATCCTTGCAAACATTCAGGACGGCAAAGTAGTGCTCGTAGACATCCCAAGGATGAGCGATCGGAGCGAGCTATTCCTGCTCTCCGTGCTCTCGCGATGCATCCTGGATGCCTACAAAGAGGAGGCAAGGCCTGCAAGGAAGAACTGCCTCATCACAATTGAGGAGGCACAGAGAGTCTTAGGATCTGAGAGCAATACAGTTCGCTTCGAGACCATTGCACGTGAGGGCCGAAAGTTCGGTGTGGGGCTGTGTGCAATAACCCAGCAACCGAAGTTATTGGATAAGCAGCTTCTTTCACAGTTCAATACCTTGGTTGTGATGGGTCTCGGAGATAGGAATGATAGGTCTCAGCTCGAAGAATCAGCTAAGCAGGATCTTTCATCTATGGATGTGGAGATTCAGACCTTAGAAAAGGGAGAGGCAGTGATTAGCACGCTGAATATCCCATTCCCTATTCCTGCAAAAATCCATAGATACGAGCGCTATCTAGAAAAACTACAGGAGGAGGATAGATCAGAGGACAAGCTAATCAATAAAGTAGGATTCAGACCGGTTGTTGATTAGGAGAGGATGTCTTGAAAATAGTTCATATGTCGGATTCACACCTAGGTTTCCATAAATATAATCGGGTCGATGATAATGATAGTAATCTAATTGAGGAAAGGATCTATTCTAGTTTTAATCAAACAATTGATAAGATAGTAGAACTAAAGCCGGATGTCGTTGTACACTCAGGGGATGTATTTCATCATACCAGACCTGGAGTTAGATCACTCTACGTATTTAAACAAGGCCTAGAGAAAATTTCTAATGCAGGGATTCCGGCCATAATTATCAGTGGAAATCATGATATACCAAGAACCAGAGCCACAATTAGTCCATTCATTATTTATGAAGGAATAAAAAATATACATATAGCATACAAAGGCAAATACGAACGTTTTGATGTCGGAAATTGGACGTTTCATTGTATTCCGTTTTGCGCTGATCCGAACGATAACAAATTTGAGTTCTCAAAAATAGAACGGTCTGGAAGAGATGTGCTTATAATGCATGGTATGCTTAAATCCTTTTGGGATAATAGGCTTGATACAGTTGGTGAGTATGAACTTGATGATGACAGCTTCTTGAAGAGCTATTTTGACTATATCGCATTGGGTCACCTCCATGGCCAACATCGTGTAAATGGGAACACATGGTATTGCGGATCTGTAGAATATTTTAATTTTAAAGATTCCCTCCAAGAGAAAGGTATATTATTCGTGGATTTGGAACGAAAGGAATTTGAGCAAATTAGAATCTGTCAAGAAAAATATTGGATTGACTGTCCACCCATTGATTGCAGAGAATTTAATTCAGAAGATATGATCGCAGCGATATCCGACCAATGTAATCAAAATGGATTAAAAGATAAGATACTTAAAATCAATTTAATAAATGTAAATCGCGATGTATATAGAGGAATATATAATGGTGTGAATCATGCCAAATTAAGGGAACTCAAATCACTCGCACTCAGTCTTGAAATAACGCCGACATACGACGAAGAAAGGAAAAACGATATGAAAATAAATAGGAATAATCTTCAAAAAGAATTCGTGAAATTTATACAGCAACAAATATTAAATATATCAGTGAGTACCGCGGTAAAAGAGAAAGCTATTGCATACGGGGCCGATGTTATGAATGGAGTGATTTCGACGAGAAATGCAGAGGATCTAAATGTATCTGAATAAGTTGATCCTGAAGAATTTTAAAAAATATCGAGATGCTGAAGTTGAATTTCAAGATGGCCTGACTGGTATTGTAGGGCCAAATGGCGCTGGTAAGAGTACTATAGTCGAAGCGATTGCATGGGCCCTATACGGGAAAAAAGTCTCGACTATAAAGAAAGATCAGCTTAGAAATGTGAATGCCGATGAATCTGATACAGTTGAGGTTCAACTTAGTATGGGAATAATAAGCGGCCAAGATTTGACCATACGTCGATCTATGAAAGGTAAAAGTCGAAAGACTGATGCCACCCTTTTTAGAGATGGCACAATGATTGCATAT
>JAQTXY010000214.1 GCA_028688535.1 Methanothrix sp.
GCTGGCTTGTAAGATTGATTTCCGGTAATTTGAGAGCAAGAGAGGTTCCTTCGTACCATGAATCAACATTCCTCATTGCCGTAGGTCGTATAATCCGGTTAAATGCCAATGCACGAATCATGGACACCTCAGAGGGAGGTAACAGTGCATCCAGATAGCGATCCAGATTTAGCTCTTCCATAATTGACTGGAGAACGAATATGGAACCATAATCAAAAGACGACTTGATCTCCATTGCTTTCTTTTTTGTCTTCTCTTTGACCTCGTCAGGGGCAGAACGCATCCGGACTGGCTGTCCATCTACATTTCTGCCTAAATATTTTGACTTGTGCCGGATCTGTTTTTTCTCTTTGTCGTAGTAAGGAGTTTCTTCATACCAATATTCGATCCCATTTTTCACTTTGATTCGTTTAGTGGATTGCATTATGCGCCTCACTAGTAGTAGGCGCATAAAGTATATAAACCTGTCTGCAATCCGTGCTAATAGGGGTTATTTTTCAAAATAAGGGCGTTAGAATTGAGAGAGATCAGGTAATGCTACTACTTGATCCTGGAGGTTAGGATATTAGCAAATACAAGGCCACTTATTGATTCCGACACAGTTGAATCTACTGACTGAGGAGATGGACTTAGAGGAATATTAACCAGTGATAGAAATCGGATCGATTGGGCCATATGCCATCTGCCTAAAGGCTAAAAAGGCAAGAAGTATCACGATTACTACCAATAGGCCAATTAGTATATTTTGATTATCTGCCATGATTATTCCTTTAGGTAATCTAACTTTATTAAGTTTTACTTTCTCTTCACAAGAACAGCGAAAATTCGATTGCCGGCGATTATCGATAGATGACGACTCAAAGGCTAAATCATCAAATATATGTAACCCGCGCATTCGGTTCTTGTGGCAATTTCGAAAGAACTTAATAAGAGAGGAAACAAAAACTCTTGAAGGAGGTATAACATGACTAAAAAATTGGTGGAGTATTTCAATAAGCAGCCGAGGCTTAGCGTCTTAAGCACATCTGATAAAAAAGGAAAAGTAGACTCTGCCGTGATTGGTTCTCCTCAAATGACTGAGGAGAAGACGGTTATTGTGGCACTTTCTAAGGGCCGCACCTTTGCCAACCTTCAAGAGAACCCAAATGCTGTGTTCATGATAATGAAGCCCGGCGCAGGAATCCTTGATTGGAAAGGAATTAGAGTATATCTAAAGATGAGTGGATATGTTACATCCGGACCACAGATAGATTCATACAAAAGCCAGATGGCGAAAGTTGTTGGCGAGCAAGCGGTGGATATGATCAAGGTGCTGGCCACGTTCGAGGTCACAGAAGTGCGGCCTCTGATAGACTTCGGGCAGGGATGGGAGAATTCCGTCTGAAGAGAAGATTAGAAACCAAAGGCAGATTATGTACAGGGGGTTGAGATTTCAGCTCATTGTTGCTGTCAATTTGCCATGATTCCGAGATAATGTGACACTACAAGTCATTTTTTTCGATGAGCAAGAGGCACCAGGACTACGACGATGCATTCTGTTCTATGACATCCTTCTTAGCTATCGGTAGAATGTCATAGAAAGCAATCATGAATCCTGATTCGCACCCTCGGACTGAGGGGAAGAGCCTATCGAGATCTGACCCTTGCTTTGAACTTCGGTTCAAGGCAAGCCGGATCTATGACGTAGGAAGCACTGCCTATTCAAGGGGCAATGGAGGAAGTCACGTAACTGAGAACCGTTCTTCTTTACTGATACTAGTGTGGTGTCAATAATATGCAGATAGCGCGGGTCATCCTTGAGACCTGCCGGACAGTAGAAGAGGCAAAGATCGCATTTCTGAATAACAAGTTGTTCTTCACAGGGATAGCAAGTGGAACGCGACGAGTGGAAATGTGATCTTCACCGATGGCAGCCCAGGCAAGCCCAATATCATGACTAACCACCCCATCTACCTCTATACCAAATACTCTTTAAAGGACCTACCAAGAGAATCAAATCTGATCCCTTACAACGATCCCTATGACTCGTTCAGACGCTACATTACTCTCTCCAATTCCCCAATCTCTCTAACAGCCAGGAAGGCAGGTTCACAGAGATTCAAGCAGCCGATGCCCTGAGTGCGGTCTCCACCAATACAGTGATCGCCGCCGAAGGCGCTATGAGGCCGCTCCCCATCAATACGATCTATCATGTCCTCACTGACCTTACTAATAAGAGCATTAAGGTGAAGTTCTATCTCATGAATGGGCCCATAGACCCTGAGACAGGAAAGAATACATCTATATTCTCGCCATACATCACATTTGGGATTAACAGTTCAATTGAAAAGTAGTGGAGACGTGTTAGGCTCCCAATAATTTTTCATCGGTTACTTGCTGATCTATGCCCGTGGAGCAAAAGCGCTTTTTTGGGGTAGCATACTCGGAATTCGTTCAGGATATTTCTTCTATTAATCTTACGTGGAGCGCCAAGAGGATCTCGGCCCTATCCTTCTGGCCGGGCGTTGGCTCCAGCTCAAATTTCGCGAAAAGCTCATCAATCTCGTTTGACGTCCGGATAGCAAACCGGCATCATCGATCATATTGGCTTTTTGCCTTAGTTCTCGATAATGCCCTATCGATTTCGAACATAACGACAACAGCCTGGAAAAAATCCTTTTATATATACACTTTTATTCTAAATTCCTGGATGATCTACGCGGGCATAATTTCGGCATGCGGCTTGCATAACGAAAAATGGCTGTCTATCCTCTCGGGGAGTATTTCGAGCAGCTTCAACTAATCTAAAAAGCAAATCTATTTGCGAAGTCGATCTCGTTCGCTGTCCTATCGCAAAAGCCTTCTGGACTTTTCATAAAGCTTCGAGATCTGACTTGAGGCTTCGTACTATGAACATTTTATATTCTCGATTTTTACACCATTTATCAGATGCTCATTAAAGGTTTCATTTTCAAAACAAGATATTGCCACAAAAATCCGATTAAATCGGTCCTCTTCCATGTCAAGTGGAAGCACGATGCCCCAGGTTTTTTGACCACCACTTACGAAAAGTCCTGTGCCGATATATCCATCATTGTATCTCTCGATCGATACTCCTCCGGCGAGAGCCTTCATAGCATACTCTAAACCACTCTTTAATGAGGCCTGTGGAGCCCGGACCGGAAAATCCATTATATAGATAAAACCTGGTGTGTTTGTTGCTTCATCAACCAACACAGTCATATCGGTGATTGTATTACCCTTAACAGTTGTATTGCTTTGAGTGAAGCTAATTGATGAGTTCTCGAAATCCATTGTGACGTTACATTTTCCGATAGGAATTTCATCGGCAAACCCCGCATGACAAGAAAAATCAAAATTGTTAATGGTGCAATTATTACAGTTCTCATGAATCGAGATAGAAGCGAAACCAGTAAATAGCTTCCGTTCAGGGGAAGCGATGCGTCATAGTATTGGCCAGAGAATCCATTCTTTTTTCACTGGCACCAAGAAACTTATTCCTCTATCCACAAAGGTACCGTTCTCAGTCATATAAATGAGCAGACCGGTCTTCTTATGCAGATAGAGGCATCCCACGCTATTCTCCTGGTAGCTTTCAGGATTTCTCACTATTTCATGTTATATTTTAAAAATCATAAAAATTATTACTATATATACGTAATTGATCATGCATGCCAACTATAGAATTATTAACAATTTTGTTTACTATTGATATGACTCTATATCAATGTGTTCAAATTGATTAACGCAATCGTCTATATCTATTATTAGTTACATTTATAAGTTGTCTATGATAAGAGGCATTGAATTGAATTGAGATCGCTCTATGATAAGAGGTTCTGCTAAATTGAGACAAGGGTATATGATTTAGCTCGGCGGTTGTTCTTCCTTTGGCGAGCTAAATCATATAAAATTCGGTTTATTAATAAATCGGTTTTCAAATTACTCTTATAGCCGATCTTTGGTCTGGTGACTGGTAAGGCCAGCTGGTCTCGGGGTATTTGTCTAGCTAGCGGCATACCGGCTGTCCAGGGAGTCTTTTGGCTGGCCTGAACTGGCCGCATACCCAGCTATCAAGGGTAGTCGCTTACCAGCCCGCAAAGATGCTATCCCTGATCCGACTGGCGATACGCTCCGAATACTCCTGGAACGACTTCTCAGCCAGGATAGCCGCGAGATCCTGGGCTGGCTGCATGACTGTAACATGGGAGAGGCCCCGGGATAGTCTGTTAAAGAAAGCCTCTAAACGACTAGAGTATTGGTGGTAGCCTTTTAATGCTGACCTCAATTGAGTTGTTTCAAGGCTTACTAAGGTCCAGTAGACTTGAAGGGACTCTCCAAGATCTACTAAATCCATCTCCAACCTAAAAAGGTCCAAATTCCTTCTTGACCTGCATATTCGGAGACTTTGCCAACTCCCATATCATCGGCGAAAATTCTGAGTACAGCGATGTGCAGCGATTTCCCTTCAATCGGTTCGATCCAACGGCAACTGATAGCATAGGCAGGCCATTCATCGGCATAGATTCGCTGGTCGAAATGACCGTTACTGCCAGCGGCCAGATGGCATCACGGTCGAAGAGGACTGGAAG
>JAQTXY010000215.1 GCA_028688535.1 Methanothrix sp.
AGATAATAGTAATTAGGGAGCTCTAGCTCTGGTCAAAATTACAAAAGAGATGTTAGGTGAGAATGGCAGCGATCTGCGGCATGGCCTTCTAGGGCGCACAGTAGTTCGATCTACAGTGCAACACTGCAAAGCTGTTTATAGTCATACCAATTCATTTCTCTTCGAACTCTGCGACTCTTCGGTGACACTCCGTAACCCTTAGGTGAAACCAGAGCCTAACGATTATTAACCACAGAGACGCAGGGCGCACTTCCTAGGAAAGATATAAATCCCGCAAATATAAAAGCCAATTTGGATGGAGATATAACGACATGGGCGAAAAGGAAGAGATGTTGCAGGATAGCAGATTATTTGGATTTATCAAAAATAACAGCCCACACCCAGCACTCAGGTTGCGTCATATCTTCAAGGCACATAATAGTTATGTAAATCAGATGGCTCTGTCCCCTAATAGTGAGATCTTAGCATCATCATCGCGAGATGGAACAATTCGCCTTTGGGATATAGTAAGTGGTGAGCCATTGCTCACATCTAATCACGGTTTGCCTGTGAGTTGCTTAACATGGATGGATGATAATACAATTCTTGCGTCGGTAACAAGCGAAGTCATTCTTTGGAACATTGTGTCAGGCCACCAATCTAGATTAATAAAACAGAATGATGCAGATATTTTAAGCTTCACCAAGTCACCTAATGGTAAGATGCTCGCTCTTATAACGGCTGAAACTTTAGTCATATATGATTTGATAAAACACATAACCCTCGCTACAATGCAAAACTATGGTTTTAGCAGAGCATCATGGGCTCCGGATAATAGTACCTGCGCCATTTGGAGTCCAACCATATTTTATATCGGATTATGGGACTTGAAAAAATCCGAAATAAAAAGACTTATTGCAGGGTGTGCGTTTACAGAAATGGAAAGCCACGAACCCTTCACTGCGATAGAGTATCCCAAAGAGCTAAGTTTTACAGGACATTTGTGGCACCAAAATATACCTCATCAATACCTGAAAGAGACAAATTATAAATTCACAAATCATCAAGAGAAAATATTTCCTCAAACAAAAGAGATACGTATGAAAGTTCTTGAATCGTCGAGAAAACTCATTAATGAAAACATAAAGTGGAGATACGAACTCAATAATAATGTCAGTTGCGCCGCATGGTCTCCGGACGGACTATTTATTGCGTTGGGTCTACAAGATAATACTGTTCGTATAATTGAACCGAAAGATGGGAGAGAAATCCATGTATTAGAGAGACACACATCCCCTGTATTACATGTAAATTTTTTGGATAATGGTCGTTTGCTTGTATCTCTTTCTAAAAATGGCGGGTTGGCGATTTGGCGAACAGATAACTGGACAGAATCTATACATGTCGAAAAGATATGTATTGCAAGAGAATTTAGCAGCCTTGAATTTGATTCAAAATTCAAAGTAATGGTCTCACCAGGACCAACCGGACGCTCAATTTGTATTTGGGATTTAGACTTCACTCAATTGCAGAGCGTAGAATCAGCTAGTCCAACCATACATTATATAAATTCCAAGGCTGTCCTTCTTGGCGAAAGCAGTGTGGGAAAATCAGGCTTAGGTATTAGGATGGCGGGAGAAAATTTTCGTCCGACTGAGTCCACACATGGGGCCCAATTTTGGCATTTACCGGTTAAGCAAGTTCCGGGCCTTCCATCAAACTTGCGTGCCGAACTTACTGTTTGGGATCTAGCTGGGCAACCAGAATATCGCTTAATACATCAGCTATTCTTAGATGATGCCGATGCAGCGATGCTTCTATTTGATTGCTCTGACCCTAACGATCCTTTCCGTGGGGTATCATATTGGGCTAAGGTGCTTAAGAAGCAGGCTCCTCCACATGCAATCAAGTTCCTCGTCTCAGCTCGCTGCGATGTTAGCCCTATTACGGTTGATCGATCACAAATAAACGATAGATTAGTACAATATGGACTTCATGAGTATTTTAAGACTAGTGCCAAGACGGGAGAAGGCGTTGAACAGCTCTTTCAACGCCTATTAGAGAGCATTCCCTGGAAAGAACTCGCACGCACGACAACGCCTCGATTATTTCAGATTGTGCGCGATTTCCTATTGGAGCAAAAAACAAATGGAAATATATTGATTCCGATAGAGCAAATACAAGGTAAAATTGCTAAACAATTTTCGGAGCAAGTATCGAAATCAGAAATTGATACGGTGGTTTCTCTGCTGCAATCAAGAGGACTGGTTCAAAGACTGGATCCTCGGCCTGGAATGTCTTTTGCTCTAACGCGTCCAGAATTAATTAATCAATATGCATCCTCCATTATTCAAGCAGCACGCAACCATCCTTTAGGAATCGGATCTGTCCCAGAACGTAATGTACTAATAGGAGATATTTCCTTTTCCGGGTTTGAGCGCTTACCTAGATCCCAGGAAGCGATAGTACTTGAAGGGACGACTGAATTGCTAATTCGACATGGTCTATGTTTCCGCGAGATGGGACTATTTGTCTTTCCCAGTCAAATCAACATTACTAGGCCGGCACCTCTCGAGATTAGGCCTCGAACGGAAGTTGCATATCGTTTCTCCGGCAGTATTGAAATGATCTATGCATCGCTTGTAGTACGCCTCACTTACACGGACTATTTCCGCCGCGAAGATCAATGGAAGTATGCCGCGGAATTTTCGCGAGATGGAGAGCATCTCGGCTTCTCCATGCATCAAATCGAAGAGGGCACTGGTGAATTAGAAATATATTTCTATCCCGGCATCAGTGAGTTCGATCGAGTAACCTTCATACGCTTTGTCACAGATCACTTACGCACTAAAGGCATAGATATACAGGAAGAAATTCGACTATATTGTCCAAATTGCGGAAAGGAGGTCAAGAATAGAGAAGCAATAGAAGCACGAATTAAAGATAGATTTCTAGATATTCCATGCCAGTATTGCGCGACATCTATACTGATTCCGAAAGGAATCAATGAGCGATATCGACATGATAATGAACTTTTGGATAAACAAAAG
Source organism: Methanothrix sp. (assembly GCA_028688535.1). Lineage (GTDB taxonomy): Archaea > Halobacteriota > Methanosarcinia > Methanotrichales > Methanotrichaceae > Methanothrix. The sequence continues at coordinate 3,030 of JAQTXY010000215.1, forward strand.
GAGTTAATTGAGACGGTGGGTAGGCGCACAAAAAAGGAGATTATTCAACTAAAGGCAAATCAACAACAATATTCAAGTGAAGGCGATGATAAGATTCACATATTGCATCTTTCTGATTTGCATTTATTTAATAAAGAACAAGCTCAAGTTTATAAAACGCAACTAGAAACAGATCTAATCAAGGAGCTAAAAGTTAGACGATTGGAATATCTGATCATAACTGGAGACATAGGAAATTATGCAACAGAAGCCGAATATGAAGCTGCCTTCGATATATTGGATAGTCTCGTAAAGCAATTCGGTTTGAATGCCGACCGGGTCATAATCGCTCCGGGCAACCATGATCTAAATTACGACGATTCTGAATATGCTTATCAATTTATTCGAAAAGGAAAAGTTCCAGCATCATTGCCGGATGGCAGGTATTTTTCGGCAGGGGATGCAGGTATTTTCGCTCTAAAAGATGGCCCAGAATTCTATCAAAAACGGTTTTCCAATTTCAGCAAATTCTGCAAGAGGGTTTATGGTGGAAGAGAATACCCGTTAGAACATGAAGAGCAGGCCATTCTTATTAAGAGACCCGAAGATAAGACCTTGTTCTTATGCCTCAATTCCTGCTGGCAAATCGATCATCACTTTGAAAGTCGGGCAGGTATTGATATGGTAGGATTAACCAAGGCCCTAGATCAACTGCAGAGTGAACAATACAAGGGCTGGATGAAAATAGCGGTATTTCATCATCCTATCACAGGGAAAGAAATGATGAACGATGATTTTATGGATTTGTTAGCTGTTCAAGGCTTTCAAATATGTATGCATGGGCATATCCATGAGGCAATTGAAGCTTATCACCGTTACGATCAAGAAAGACATATTAATATTATTGGAGCTGGTACCTTTGGCGCACCAATTAGAGAACAAATTATACCAATTCCACTCCAATACAATCTCTTAACATTCGATCCCAAAATAGGAGAGATGACTGTCAATACTCGCAAAAAGGAGAAACCAAATGGCGCCTGGTCTGCAGATGCTCGATGGGGCAATAAGGGAACGCAACCCAATCCATGGTACAGCTTTAATATCAAAAATTATCAATGCCCCATTTAATAACCAGTTAAGCATGGCAGCGATCCGCATCTTGGCCTTCTCGGGCGCATGGCAGTCCCATCGACCGTGCAGCTTCGCTAAGTCGGATTAAGATAATAGTAATTAGGGAGCTCCGGCTCCAGTTAAAGGTACAAAAGAAAGTTAGGTGAGCATGGCAGCGATCTGCATTTCCCGAGAGCTCGCGCATCTGAGTACAGTGCAGAACGTGGGCAGGCTTATCTTCTGAGTTCGGAATGGGTTCAGGAGTCTCCCTGCCGCTCTGGCCGCCATGCTCGAATCCAAAGTCCGGATTCGAACCGGTATTAGTAATGCTTCTCCAATTTAGAAGCTTACCTTGGCAATAGTGCACAATTTATGCTTTGCGACCAGATTTCGCCCGAGTTTAGCGGAGCGCTGCGGAGTTATTAGTTGCTGCGAGCTGAACACCTCGTTGCCTCGGTGCTTACAC
>JAQTXY010000216.1 GCA_028688535.1 Methanothrix sp.
TGAAGAAAAAGAGCAGATGATTCAAGAGGAAGACGAACATGGCAATATCCTGATCTATCCTAACTGGTCAAAGAAGAATGCACCAAAGGAACAGCAGAACAAGTGGGAAGTTCCGATTTATATGTGATGCATTCTTGCTCGAAATACTCTAATAGTAACAGACAATAATCATGATAAATCCAATTCTGTTCGAAGAAATAGAGGGTTTGTTATTAATCGATATATAGTTGGAATATTTTGTGCAATCTGCATCACTCTGGCTCTTTTCATTCCCGCATTGGGATGCACAACATTTGGCATAACCAAATCAGCTTCTGCCGATGGATCGGTTATTGTGGCGCACAGCAACGATGGCTTCGGACCGGGAGAGGTTGGCACCGCTGTCCGAGAGGATGCGATGGTGTTCTCCTATGTTCCGGCTCAGAATTTCACCCCAGGATCAAGGCGTCCCATTCTCTATGATCCAAACAGCGGCGGAGAATTTCGGGGAAGCGACGAGGGATCGGATAATGATTCAATCGTCCTCGGCTACATAGATCAGGTGAATCATACATATGGCTATCTATCCGGCTCCTACGGTATGATGAATGAGCATCAGCTATTATCAGGAGAGTGCACAGATTACGCCAGGATCCACCCTGATGCTGAGAGTGACAAACGGATTTTCTACAGTTCGGAACTATCAAACATCGCAATGGAGCGATGCAGGACAGCCCGTGAAGCGGTCGCGCTGGTGGGCTCGCTCATCGATGATTACGGGTACTACGGAACTGGAGAGACGCTGATCTTTGGAGACCCAAATGAGGTCTGGGTTATTGAGATGTGCGGAGGGACGCCTTCAGGTACAGGGGGATATTGGGTTGCACAGCGCGTTTTGGATGGGCAGGTCTTTGTTGCCGCCAACGAGTTTCGAATCAGGGAGATCGATGCCAATGAGACCAGTAATCTGACGCTGATTTTCTCTGAGAATCTCTTTGATGATGCTGAGAAGATGGGGTGGTGGAATCGCAGCCAGGGTAAGCTCGACTGGACGGCAACCTTCAGCGCCGGTGAGTATTCCCATCCGTATTACTCTCTGGGCCGCGTCTGGCGCATCCAAGACCGCATTGCCCCATCGATGAACCTCTCGCCCTACGTAGACGGGCCTTTCACCACCGCTTACCCATTCTCTGTCATACCCGACAGGTCAATCAACCTCACAGAGGCGTTTGATCTCTTCCGCGATCACTATGAAGGCACAAAGTTCGACCTGACAGCACCTCCCGCTGGCGGGCCGTTTGGTGACCCGTACCGAAAATGGGGGCCCTTTGATGAGCATGACCGGCTTTATCCGGGTGAACTCAAGCCGGGATCCTGGCCCAGGCCGATTTCCACCGATCCATGCGGCTACTCTTACGTAGCCCAGGCAAGAGAGTGGCTGCCTGATTCTATCGGCGGAGTATGCTGGCTCGGTCTCTCTTCGCCTGCCGAGACCTGCTACGCACCATTTTATGCGGGCATAACAAAGCTTCCTGCTCCGTATCTGAATGGATCTCACTGGGATCTTGACTTTGATACTGCATTCTGGCCTTTTGAGATGGTACAGAATTGGGCCAGGCTGATGTATGTGGAGATGATACCGGTCATCAAGGCAGAACAAGTACGGCTCGAGGGCAAAGCCATGTCCCAGAAGGCTGATATTGAGCAGCAGGCTCTGGAATTGCATAAGAAGGATGAAATCTCTGCCCGGCATTTTCTGACCGAGTATACCAATGCCACAGCCATGGAGAACCTGGAGAGCTAGAAAGCGCTCTTCGAGAGACTGGTTGTCACCTATCGCAATGGGCAGTATAACGATGTTCAGAATAAGACGATAACCAATATTGGATATCCTGATTGGTGGCTTGAGTATGCAGAGTACCAGTATGGCCCGAGAGTATATGACGTCCAATCTCTGCGGGAGATTCCGGGGGTCAAATACACCGGCGAAACGGTAAATCTCACACCAACAGAAGACCCTATTGATTATATCCGAGAAAACCAAACTAAATAGGTTTTTTCCTTTTTTATGATATCTTGTCCAGCCCCTGGGCAAAGTCTGCTAATATATCCTCTCTCTCCTCAATGCCCACTGAGACCCTCACCAGGCCGTCGGTGATGCCCATCTTCTTTCGCATCTCTTTGGGCATAACGGCATGGGTCATGGAGGCAGGATGCTCAACCAGTGTGTCCACCGATCCCAGGCTGACCGCCAGGCTGCATAAATTGAGGTTGTTCATAAGATTGCGACCCGCCTGCACTCCGCCTTTCACCTCAAAGGAAAGCATTCCACCCCAGCCGCTCATCTGCCTTGCTGCCAGAGCATGATGCGGATGGCTGGTGAGGCCTGGGTAGTTGACCTTTTCCACAGCAGGATGAGCCTCCAGGAATTCAGCCAGATGCAGAGCATTCTCTGCGTGCCTTTGCATCCTTAGATGCAGGGTCTTGCAGCCTCTCAGGCAGAGCCAGGCCTCATGCGTGCCCATGGTTCCTCCTGCAGAGACCGCTGTGCGTCTCATAGCGGAGATGGCCTTCTCAGAGCCCACGGCTACACCTCCCAGAAGATCGCCATGTCCGCCGATGTACTTGGTGCAACTCTCCACGACAACATCAGCGCCTAACCCTAAGGGCCGCTGAAAGCAGGGGGTGGCAAAGGTGTTGTCCACCGCCAGAAGGGCTCCCGTCTCATGGGCCATCCTGCCGATCTCGACAATATCGCTTATTGCCATGGTGGGATTGGCAGGAGACTCTAAAAAGACCAGACGGGTGTTCTTTTTGAGAGAGGACTGCACCTTATCCAGGTCGGTAGTGTCCACGAAGCTGACCTCGATTCCGAATTTAGGGAGAAGCGTAGAGAAGAGGCCATAGGTCCCACCGTAGATGACATCAGTAGCAAGCAGATGGTCGCCCTTCTGGAGCATTGAGAGCACCAGTGCAGTCTCTGCGGCCATTCCAGAGGAGAAGGCGAGGCCAGCTAGCCCGCCTTCCAAAGAGCATATCTTGCTGATGAATGCAGCATGGGTGGGCGTGTTGGGCGCCGAGCGGATGTATTTGTAACCCGGACCGCCGGAGAAGGCGGCAGCGGCCTGCTCGGCGCTTTCAAATACATATGTGGATGTCTGGTAAATGGGTGTGGCGTGAGCACCAAATGGATTGTGCCCTTCACCGGCATGAACGCACCGAGTGCCGAATCTCAACTCATTCTCCATGATCTTTCACCTGAGGAGGGAACCTGGGAGCTGAAAAGAAATATAATTTGCTATTGGCCGAGATCCTTTTGGCCTTGATCTATTCTCTCCAGCAACTCCTCCACCTCTTCGGGACCCTTCGCCTGGAAAACGCCGCAGATCTCCCAGCTAGAGAGACTTATGACCGGTTTGTTCATCTTCATGGCCAGAGCCATCTCAGAGAGGGTGCCAAGTTCGCCAGGCAAGGCTATTACCAGATCGGCGCTTTTCACTATTATCACATTTCTGGCGTGACCCATGCCGGTGGCAATAGTCACGTCCACACACGTGTTGGCCTCCTCGCTCTCACCGGGAAGTATGCCCACACAAAGGCCACCTGCTTCTCGAGCCCCGCAGCAGGCCGCCTCCATTACCCCGCCCAGGCCACCGCAAATGAGAACATGGCCATGCGAAGCAATAATCTGACCGACTCTTTTTGCGACATCCCTGACTTCCGGGCTGCATGCACCTGCGCCCACAACTGCAATCTGCATTTTCTTTGCTTGGAAGCTAAACTGAAATAATAGTATCGCCATAATCTAAAAGAACATAGAGACTGAAATTAGCCGCAAATTAACCGCAAAGGAAGATACTGATGGAAAAGAGATCGGTTCTGAGAGCATTCTTCCGGTTGATCAACCGCTTCATTGTCGTCCCGGCCTTTCAGCTCGGCTGGGGGCGGATCATATCCAATTCCATCACAGGAGACGTTATGGTTCTTGGCATCACTGGCAGAAGGACGGGAAAGATTCGCTATACTCCAGTAAGCTATGCCCGGATGGGACCGAATATCTACTGCTATCAGGGAAGGGAGATGAAAGGACAGTGGTATCTGAACCTTCTGGCCAATCCCAAGATAGAAGTGCTCCTGCCGGAGGGCCGCTTTTCCGGGCATGGAGAAGAGATCCATAACGGTGCAGAGAAGCTAAAGGCAATCAGGTTAATCCTGCTGGCAAGCGGCCTGAATCGCTCCATGTACGGGTTTGATCCGGAGACGGCCGCAGATGAAGAAGTGCAGGAGAAGATAAGAGGCATGCCTGTGATCCGGATCAGGCTTGATTCGATGATATCAGCAAATAATTGCCTCAAATCACCTTCAGTTGTTCATCAATCTGTTTGATCTCATTGGCGCACTCTGCAAGTCGCTCCAACAAACTGATGCGTTGCTCTAACAAGACATCTCTGCGAAAGAGTGGAGTGATGGTTAGTTGTTCAGTCATACCAAAACCTATCCACTTCTCTTCTCTGCTTTCCATGGCTACCATCCTGACCTGACAATAACTGCCACTAAGCCTATTCCAATACCTGCGCCCAGGGCAAGAAATCCCTCAACCAG
>JAQTXY010000217.1 GCA_028688535.1 Methanothrix sp.
GCTTCTCCCAGATCTCTTCTGGAGAGCCCACGTTATATTTTTTCTTAAAATAATGGGCCACGTTGGCTATATCGCGCTCCAGAAATCTTCTGGCCATGGGATGGTCCAGTGTAACAGACTGACCCATGTCTATTATCACCGGCTCGCCTTCGTCATAGAGTATATTAAACTCGCTCAGATCGGCATGAACGAGCTGTGCGCGATTATAGAGCACTGAGATGTATGTAGCGATTTTTTCAAAAATGCGCTTGGCGTCCTCAGTCTCCAGTTCCACGTCCTTTAGCGGCGGAGCGACATTCTCGCCAATGCCTATAAGATCCATAACCAGTATGTTTTCTTTCATGGCTATGGGATGGGGCACTGGTATACCTACCTCCTGCGCGCGTGTCAGATTTCGAAATTCTTTTCTGGTCCAGGCCGCGACGATAGCTCTCTTTGTGCCCTTTACATTTCCAAATCTCGGATCGCCATGCAAGTAATCCTGCATGACGCAGAAATTGCTGGTAGAGATACGATAAATCTTCAGGGCCAACTCTTTTTCGCCCACAATGGCCCTAAAAATGTTTGCTTCTTTGCCGGTGCAGATGGATCCGCCCAGAGCATCGATTACGCCCTTGCTGGCCAGGTGGTAAAGGTCCATCAGGGTGCGCTTATCGAATACCGCATCCTGGACGTTTAGATCATCGGAGTCCTTTATCCTGGTACGAAGAACATCGATTTTGGTATCGAAATCTTCGTCCTTGGTACGCCTGCTCATAAAGTGCCTATCAAGAAGATTCCCATCAAGAAGTTCCTTTCAGGAATCCCTTACGCTGCAGCCAGTCCACCTGGGGACCGGTGTATCTCCAGACTACATCGGCCTTGTCATTCTCGATTTCCCAGGGAATGACAATAACCACATCACCCTGTCTGATCCAGATCCTCTTCTTCATCTTGCCGGGTATGCGGCCCATCCTGGTAACGCCGTCGATGCATCTCACCTTAATGCGATTGGCTCCAAGTAAACTTTCCACATGACCGAATATTTCTCGATCCTGTTTGCGGGGGAGACGAACTCTGGTAATTACAGCTCCTTCTTCTTCCCTGCCACGACCTCTATTATACAGCTTATCACCTCAAATAATAATTATGGACCTAAGACTCATGGAATCTTCGGGGCCGCTTGCCCCGAGCAGTTAAAGTATCTATCTTTCGCCCTTGCGCTAAAAACTACGCTTAAATAGTTAAAGCTTGTGTCGGCCAAAATACAAATGGGCCCGACGCGATTCGAACGCGTGATCCCCGCCGTGTGAAGGCGATGTCATAACCAGCTAGACCACAGGCCCTGAAAGTAAGCAAGTAAGTCATCAGCTATTTGTATCTTGCCCTTGGGAGGAGAACGGCAAATTCATATTCGTCCGCAGCAAAGGAATTATTTAAATAGTAATTCGCGAAGCTAATTAAACGAATGAGTTTCATCTTGAGAAACCCAGCTTATGTCTTCTATGAGCGGCTTTTAAAGTCACGCATTCTTGCCGGAGTTCCGGTGGAGCATGTGGCCATTATCCAGGATGGAAACCGCAGATATGCCCGGCAAAATGGTCTCTCCCGATTCCTGGGGCACAGCCTTGGTGCCGACACCTCTGAGAAGGTCTCTGATTGGTGCCTGGAGGTAGGTGTTAAACATCTCACCCTTTATACCTTTTCTACTGAAAACTTCAACAGAGATGAGGTGGAGAAGCGCTATCTCTTTGACCTGATCAAGAACAAATTTATGGAGCTGGGTCAATCTAAAAAGATTCATGCCAATGGGGTAAGGGTGAGGGCCATAGGCAGAGTGGAGATGCTGCCGCAAGACCTGCAAGCACAGATTAGCTGCACAGAGGAGGCCACGCGAAATTATAAGACTATGTACCTGAACGTGGCCCTGGCTTATGGCGGACAGCGCGAACTGGTAGATGCGGCGCGATCCCTGGCGCAACAGGTCTCCCTGGGAAAGATAAGTGCGGCAGAGGTTGATGAGAATTTGATCGCTTCTCATCTCTATCCTCAAGACGGAACCGCCGTGCCCAAAGTGGATCTGATTATCAGGACAGGCGGAGACTGTCGCACATCCAACTTTCTGCCCTGGCAGGCCAACGGCAATGAATGTGCCGCGTACTTTTGCGCGCCCTACTGGCCTGAGTTTAGAAAGATAGATTTTCTGCGCGCCATTCGCACCGCTCAAACCAGGGGATCTGGCCAACAAGCTTAATTACCTGAAGCATGCCATGAGGGATGTTTTGTCCCGATGGGGTAGTGGACATCCCGGAGGCCTGCGGAGCCAAAAGCGCAGAGAGCCTTCAACCCGGGTTCGAATCCCGGTCGGGACGTATTTTATTTCTTTTTTAGTCCGTTCCTATTCATCCACGGTAAAATACTCCGTCAGGATAAGACGATCATTTCGGGTAACATCTACATGGAATTCGTCAGACGGGAGTTCCAGGTCCCACGTATCACCATACAATGTGCGAGAATCAATGGAACACCAGATATTATAAGAAGGCCAATATCCGCCGCTTGGATTGGGCGGTATATCAATGGGACCTACTCTGTACCAACTTCCGTCCGGAGAATACCAAAACCAATTGAATGTAGCAGGTCCTGCGTTTTCCAGGCTTATCCAGGAATAGATCTTGCTATCGGTATTAAGGAAGAATTTTTCAGTTCTTGTGATCGGTTTGCGGGTGTCCTCGTCAACGCTGTTTGCCATGCCATGATCAAGAATACGAGTGCTGATCTTCTGGTCCTCATAACCGTTTTCGAGAGTAAATTGCTCAGTCAATTGCGTTACATAGGTGGGGCCAGCAAGGTAGACATTTACGTTCCAGTTTCCAGAGAGGTATGGTTCAACCGGTATATCTGCAATATCTATATAATACCATATATTGAATGATGGCCAATAATCACCATTAGGATTGGGTGGGATATCCGTTGAACCCTTCTTGTATAAGTTACCATCCGGTGAATACCAATACCATTCGACTTTGCCGGGTGCAACATTTGCCAAACTCAACCAGGAGTAAGCCTTACTATCGGCGGTGGAGAAATTGTAGGTTCTTGTGATCGGAATATTATTGGATTCGTCAACTCTGCTTGCCATACAGTGATCAAGAATGTGGGTTACCGGCGTGGCACTCGGTCTGCTGGAGGTCGTGTCCATTATAGAGTGCATCCTTGTTGCCGTGGTGTTGGCTGTTTCTGACTCTTCGCTGCCCAGGGCCTTCAGAGCATCAGCTTTGCCTTTCCAGGCCTGCCAGATGTCAGCATTATAGGGATCCAACCTGATAGCCTCATCGTAAGCGGTAATGGCCTCGTAATACTTGCCTTGATTGTAGTGCTCAAGGCCTTCATTGATGAACGTGGTTAAGTTGGTGCCAGGTGTGTCAATCGGACGGCCATTTAGCGTAATGGCCTTCGGCCTCCAGGTCGAACCTCCGAATCCCAGCTCCTTTGCCCTGTCATATGCCGCATCCGACTCATTGATTCGGCCTAGCGCCGTTAGAGCATCGCCTTTGTAAGCCCAGGGAATTGCATTATCCGGCCACAGATCGATGGCTTTATCATACGCCAAAACGGCTTCATCGTACTTGCCCAGGCCATAGAGTGCATCGCCTTTACCATTCCAGGCCTGCCAGGTCTGGGTACTGTTGGGATCCAGCCTGATAGCAACATCGTAGGCATTGATGGCCTCGTCGTATTTGCACTGATTGTAGAAATCGAGAGCTGTGTTAAGTGCCTTGTTGTATTCGGCAGAACTATCGAGATCAAAGCCGCTGATTGTACCTGAATTTGCAGTCTGTTGACATTGCGCAGGCGCTATCAATACCAGCATGAGAATGAATACCGGGTGAATCCCTCTCATAGTGAGGAAGGTGTGTCTAGAGAAGATAAGATTTTCGTTAACTATACGGCAGAGTGCTTGCGTGGCAAGTCTCCTTCATATTAGAAAACCTGATGTGTTTGATGAACATATGCAATTTATTGTATGACTGTAAGTAGTATTAACATGGCCTCCTCTTCGATAAAGTTTCTCATCGCAATTTATTTGCTTCATAGCATTCTAATCGCTCCGTCCTGCGCAGTTGAAGAAGACACTCCCAAGCAAATTTTGATTCTCGCCTCCTATAATCCTGGCTTGAAATGGACTGATTCATCTGGAAGTGCGATAGAAAATCAAATATCCATATACTATCCTAAGGCTGATTTCTCGTTTGAGTATATGGATACCAAAAGGCAGCCACCAACAGAGTCCCGCCTGGCCGAATTGTTCGAATTATATCAAAATAAGTACAAAAACCGTCATTTCGACGTGATCATCTGTTCGGATAACGATGCCTTCCAGTTTCTGCTGAACAACAGGGATAGACTGTTTTCTGATAGTCCGGTGGTCTTCTGCGGAGTAAATTTCTTCGAAGACAAAATGCTCGCCGGCCAGAAGGGCTTTACAGGCGTTGTGGAAGCATTTGATCTACCAAGCGTCCTTTCTTTGATGCTCAAATTGCATCCGACGACGGAGCAAATTGTCATAGTAAACGACCAGACCACCACCGGCAAGG
>JAQTXY010000218.1 GCA_028688535.1 Methanothrix sp.
GGCACCACATCGATCTTTCTCTAAAAGATGTCAATGAGCATCAGCGTCGCGAGAAGATTCAGGAGTGGAAGGCAGACCAGAAAGCCTGGAAATGGCTGGAGATGGCTTACAAGGATCGGCCTGAGGATGTTAAGCGTGTTGCTGATGTTCTGGTGGCCGCGTATGACAGCCTCTATCTGGCCATGGAGGAGGCGGCGATCAGTGGTGTCGATGCCCTGAAAGATGTCGATCTGACGGAAGAGGATCGAAAGATGCTGGAGAGTCTCTCCAAGGATAACGTCAAGATACCTTCCGTTGATATCAGCGGCTATGTGGATATCACTTCTCCTGCTCCGGATGGCGTTGATGTCATCCGTAAAGCCCTCAAACAGGCCAAACGCAGCAAAGACAAAGATGCTACGCTCTCCATAACTTATATTGGAGCGCCGCGCTATAGAATTCATGTAACTGCGCCGGACTACAAGCATGCGGAGTCTGTTCTCAAGAAGTCTGCTCAGGCTGTGGTGAAATATATAGAACAGCACGGCGGAGAAGGCACTTTCCTTAGAGAGGCATGAGATCCAAAATCCTGAGGTGTACGGCCTGCCGCCGCTACACCCTTAAGGATATCTGTTCTGTTTGTGGGGGCCATACTGCTATTACCAAGCCCGCCAGATTCTCTCCAGACGACCCTTACGGCAAGTATCGGAGAGCTCTAGGCCAGGAGGCAAAATGAAAGAGACCCTGGTTTCCCGTATCAAAGAAGTAACCCTTAAGGACCCAATTCTTATTGAAGGTCTGCCGGGCGTGGGCCACGTGGGAAAGCTAGTAGCCGATCACATGGTGGAAGAGCTGAAAGCCGAAAAGATCATCGAAATCTACTCGCCTCATTTTCCGCCCCAGGTGATGGTAAAAGGAGACGGCACCATCAAGCAGGTCCGAAATGAGATCTATGCTTATCATGGCAAGGACGGCGAGCCGGATCTGCTTATCCTCATCGGCGACTATCAGAGTGCCACCAACGAGGGGCACTACGAGCTTTGCGACATCTTCCTGGACATTGCCCAGAGCTTCCATGTAAAGAGAATCTATGCACTGGGTGGTTACGGTACCGGCCAGTTTGTGGACAAGCCCACGGTCATGGGGGCGGCCACAAGTGTCGAGCTTGTGGAAGAGATGAAACAAAAAGAGGTCATCTTTCACGAGAATGAGCCTGGTGGGGGCATAATCGGTGTCTCGGGACTGCTCCTGGGACTGGGCGCCTTGCGGGGTATCGATGTCGTCTGTCTTATGGGGGTAACCTCTGGATATCTGGTCGATCCCAAAGCAGCTTCCGAGGTTCTGCGCATTCTCTCCGGCATTCTGGGTATTGTTGTGGGTATGCAGGCTCTGGAAGAGAGGGCCAAGGAGATGGAGAAGATCATAGGCAAGCTGCAGGAGATGGAGCGAGCTCAGGCTCCTTATGAGGCGATCGGGGATGAAGATCTCAGATACATCGGATAGTATCGATGCTCTCCTGGAATATGGACATAAGCTCATCTCCCTGGCTTTGCAGGAGGGCGCACAGCAGGCAGAAGTCTACGGCATGATTGGCCGCTCTGTGGATATTGATCTGCGCAGGGATGCTGTGGAGCTGGCCAGCGAAAGCTTTCATCGCGGCCTGGGGCTCCGAGCGGTGGTTGCAGGCGGCGTGGGTTTTTCCAGTACGAGCGACATGTCGCTATTGCAGTATGTGGCCAATAGCGCTGTTCTATCTGCTCGGGCCAGAGGCAGGGACGAATCCTGGCGATCTCTTCCACTGCCAAAAGAGGTGGTGCATCCAGAGGGCATCTTCGATCCTCGTTTGAAAGAAGTCGGCCCCGAGGAATGTCTTGAAGCTGCGAGAAGCATGCTTTCCGCCTGCAGGACTGTCAAGGAAGCTGAGCCTGTAGGCGGTAGTGTGGCCTGCGCTTGCGGCACCCATTTTGTTATAAACTCTCTAGGAATGAGGCTCATGGAGGATTCTACTCACATGCATGCCTCTCTGGAGACCATTGCCCGAGGTGCAGATGTGGCTACAGGCAGCGATTTTTATATATCCCGATGCTATAAGCCATCGCTGGAGGATGTCGGTCGCGGCGCAGCTGAGCAAGCTCGCGCCTCTCTGGGCGGAGTCAAGGCCGAGAGTGGAACCTATGATGTGCTCTTAAAGCCTCTAGCTGTAGCCGAGCTGCTCGATTATACCTTGCTGCCCGCAATTACTGCCGACAATGTGCAAAAGGGTCGGTCGTCTCTTCGAGGAAGGGTGGGCGAGAAGATATCCGCCGAGAGCCTGGTGATTGTCGATGACGGCCTTCTCCCTGGGGGATTGGATTCCTCGGCCTTTGATGGCGAGGGCGTGCCATCCCAAAGGACGGTCCTGATTGATGAGGGCATTTTGAAGGGCTATCTTTATGACAGCTACACGGCTGGAAAAGAGGGCCTCGCGTCCACAGGCAATGCCGTGCGCTCCAGCTACACTGGTCTTCCCGGTGTAGGAATTCGAAATCTCATTGTCAGCTCCAGAGAGCCCCAGGATCTTCTGGAGGAGACGAAAGGCCTTCTGGTGGGCGGTCTCATTGGGGCTCACACCGCCAATCCCATCTCCGGCGACTTCTCTGTGGAGGCAAAAAATGCCTTTCTAATTGGCCCTGGTGAAGTGGCGAAGCCTATTCGCTCTTTGATGCTGACCGGAAATTTCTTCGAGCTTTTGAAGGATATCGAGGTTGGCAGAGATGTGCGGGTTGTGGGGGGAATAGTCACGCCCACTGTGAAGGTCAGAATGTTGGTAGTAGGAAGCTAAGGTGATTTTCGATGATTATTGGAGGGCCTGCCTCCCAGCTTCTCGCTGGCCGGGTGGCCGCAATCTTAAATGAAACGCTTGCTCTTTGTGATTACAAGACATTTCCCGATGGCGAGTCGTACACGCAAATTGTAACGCCTCTTGATGATGAGATCGTAATAATCCAGTCCACACCCACAGATCAGGATCTGGTCTATCTCTTGCAGCTTTTAGATGTCTGCCGGGATCGACGTGTATCTCTGGTCATACCTTACTTTGGATATGCCCGTCAGGATAAGATCTTCAAGCCGGGAGAGCCCATGACTGCCAGGGCGCTGGCTACGGCTTTGAATCCATTCTTGCAGAACGGTCGCGTCCATCTGGTAAACATTCATGCTCCTTCCATTATGGCTCATTTCCAGTGCCCAATCGAAAATCTGGATGCGACAAGCCTGCTGGCGGAGAGAATCGCTAGCCTTGGGCTCAAGGACACCGTGGTCATCTCTCCAGATAAGGGTGCGATGGCCATGGCCAAAACCGCCGCGGCCTGCCTGGGCTGCGACTGTGACTACCTGCAAAAGACCCGGCTATCGGGAACGGAGGTCTCCACGGCCCCCAAAGAGGTGGCAGTCAAAGGCAGGGATGTGGTCATCTTTGACGATATGATTGCTACAGGTGGTACCATGGCCACGGCCATAGCTCTTCTGCGCCAGCAGGGCGCCAGTCGCGTCTATCTGGCGGCGGTGCATCCCGTCCTCACCGGATCGGCAATTCTCAAGCTCTACCGCTCCGGGGTGGAGGCGGTGCTGGCTACAGACACCCTGGACAAAGGCGTGAGCACGGTATCGGTGGCGCCGCTGATTGCCAAAGCGCTGAGAGCGTAGGAAAAAAATTACGGGATTATTGCGCCTTCGCGTGAACGGGGGCCACGCGCGAAGGTCTCGAAAGGGAGAAAGTGAAAACATGGCCTCAATTATCGCTTTTCTGAAAGTTCGCTGGAGGCTTGCCAAGAGCCAAAAAGAGCCGGGATTAGATGAGGGCACTCTACCGAAATGCTATATATTATGGACGCAACTTTATTAGGAAAAAGAGGAACCTTTTATGAGAATAATAAATTCTGGATCACTGATATTTTTGGCTGTACTGTTTGTAGCGTCTTTGGCTGACCTAGCTCTCGCCAGCGAAGCTCAGGCAAATGATGATACTGGCATGATGTACGGCCTGGTTCTCGGCAACAGGATACCCTATGAGTACTTCGTCACCATGGGACATAACGACACCGATTTGGGCCCGGGCGACGATCCCTGGGAGACGGGGTCTTACGACCTGGCCCTGATGGACGCCAGCATTGAGAACTTCAATGTGCTGAAGTACACCTCGGTGCTGCCCCCCGAATCAAAAGAAATCAACCTGAGCGAGGCCCGGGAGTACTTCCACCATGGCGCTGCCATTGAAACCATTATGTCAGATCTCAATGGTGTGCAGGGCGATACTCTGTGTACCGGGGTTGGCAGGATATGGGTAAATACCCTGGATGGATCTCTGGTCGGCGGGTTTGCTGCTGAGTACAAGAAGAAATACAACCAGACTGTTGTGCCAGAAGATGAAGCCAGGTCGGCGGCAAAAGAGGCATTGCATACCTCCCTGATGGGAGAGGTGAACAGGCGGTACAATGCCAGTGAGTATCAATTCTCTGATCCAACCTACGCTATCGACTATCTCCAGGTGCAGAAAAAGTATGGGACATCTCTGGTGGCCCTCTGTTGGG
>JAQTXY010000219.1 GCA_028688535.1 Methanothrix sp.
TAGGAAATTTGCGTGGTATTATTCCAGGTGAGAATGCTGCCGGAATCTTCCTCCACGAATTCATCAGGCTCTGGCCTCGCAATGCCCAGGCTGCGCTCTCCGGTGGTGAAGCCCTCCGGCAGAATTATGCGCAGCGGGCCATGATCTCTAATGGGAAGTATGAACATCTGGCCCTGCGAAGGCATGGTGTAATTCAGCCATCCGATGACGTGCTTTGCAAAGGTCAGGTTGTAGATGTAGTCTCCCCTCAAGTAGCGATAGCTGCTGTTGAAGGTGACGTTCTTGCCCATTTCGTCAAAGAGCGCCATATCCTCCGTCTTCTCGGAGAGTGTGAGATTTAGATGGCTGGCATTGACAGGCACAGTGACCAGCGCCTCTTTCTCACCCAGATGATAGGTAGTGCCGTTAAACTGTGCGCCAGAGGAGATCATGCAGATGGCAGTCAGGGCGAGCCAGGCCCAGATGCCCAATTTAAGAAGATAATCGTACATCGTTTGCGGCTGCTATGCTACTACAGCTTTATCAAATGCGCGCCCACTAATTTTTTGCAGGAATGAGAGGTTTTAGCACTTCGCTATCATCTTCCCCCAAGAAAACAGAGCCACAAAGGACGCACAAAGTGAGAGTACAATCGTTTAGTCCGTTTTGGTCCGTCTTTGTGCCTTCGTGCCTTTGTGGTGAAGATCGTAAACCGGTGGGTATAGCCCAAAGGTATATCTTGAAAAAAGATATGATATTTGGCCGTGTCTTCAGATGAACCGAGAATTCCATCCGCTGTCCGGGCATTCCTCATCGATCTGGATGGTGTTCTCTACACGGGAAATAATCCCTATCCAGGCGTCAAAGAATGCCTGCAGCACATGGATGAGCTGGGATATGGCTACCGCTTTGTCTCCAACTCCACGCGCCGCGCTCGCGACTCGGTGGCAAAGCGCCTCCAGGGTTTGGGATACAATGTAGATGCCGGGCAGATCTACACTCCGCCCCTGGCCGCTATCGAGCACATAAAGAATTCAGGAAAAGATAGGTGCTTCCTTCTCACAACAGGAGACGTGCACAGGGACTTTGAGCAGGCCGATATCTGCATCTCTGAAGATGACGTGGATTATGTGGTGATGGGTGACGCAGGAGACGGTTTTACCTTTGAGCGCCTCAACCAGGCTCTGCGCCTCATACTTGATGGTGCAGAGATTCTTGCTCTGGAAATGGATCGATACTGGAGCGAGCCGCAAGGCCTGGTCCTGTCAACCGGCCCCTTTGTTGCCGCCCTTGAATATGCTACCGGAAAGAAGGCACATCTTATGGGAAAGCCCTCCCGCAATTTCTTCCAGCTGGCTCTAGCAGACCTTGGAATAAAGCCAAAAGAGGCCGCTATGATAGGAGACGATATCCAAACCGATGTTCATGGGGCCCAGGAGATGGGAATGTATGGAATTTTAGTCAAGACCGGAAAGTATCGAGAAGAGACGGCAAGAAGCTCCGGCATGAAGCCAGATATGGTCCTGGAATCACTGGCTTATCTTGCCCGGCACCTTTAAAAATCATTGTCAATGATTTGGTATAATCGTTTTTCGGGCACAAAAGTTATTTAATTGTCCGCAAATAAGAAATGGAGAGGTTTTTAATTTGAAGAGATTTGATGCCATACTGGAAAAGGATATATCCGGTTATAATGGCGAATTTTCCCAGCTAATTGCAGAGGCTCCGGCCCTCTACAAGATGATGACTAAGCTACTGGATGACAAAGCTCTTCCCAGGTCGATGTCGCCACTGGTCATTGCCGCCATTGCATATTTCATCCTTCCTGAGGATATCATCCCAGAAGAGAAATACGGTCCCGTCGGCTATGTGGACGATATCTACCTTTGCGCTTTTGTCGCCAATGAGGTTGCCAAGAAATCAGCCTCACCTGACATCCTTGCCCGAAATTGGG
Source organism: Methanothrix sp. (assembly GCA_028688535.1). Taxonomy (GTDB): domain Archaea; phylum Halobacteriota; class Methanosarcinia; order Methanotrichales; family Methanotrichaceae; genus Methanothrix. The sequence goes on from JAQTXY010000219.1 coordinate 1,934, forward strand.
ATGGAAAAGTGCCCATCGCAAAGCTGGTAAAAGAGATACTCGATCGCGAGAAGGAGCTGATCGGAGACAAGAAGGATCGCATAATGCAATACATTGGCTATGATCAACTGGGGACGACCCCATCAGATAGCGTCGATTAGATCCGATAAGGGCGCCTCATCTGCCGGCCACAGAGTAAGCAGGTAGTGGTCAGAACGCCATCACATAACCTCACCCTTGTTACTGCCGGAGAAAGGAAGCTGCCGCAGTGTTTGCAGAAGAGCCTTTTCAGCGGTCGGGGCATTCTAACTCTGGTGCGAGAGCAAATCTTTTTGGCGATCTGCACATATCTGTAGCTCCTCTCCGGGTGGGCCGCATGCACTGCTGCTGCCAGCATAAATAACCTCTCCATACGCTGTAAGGCCAGATCTCTGGTCTTGTGGCTGTCCTTTCTCCGTCTCACGGGCTCTTACTTGGAGGGAAAGGGATTATTAAACTATTTGATCGACCGATATGGACCATGTGTATAGTCCCAAACCATGGGAAATGCTTATATGCCACCTCTGCTTCCTACAGTCCGCTGTGCGGGGCCATAGGGTAGCCTGGTATCCTACAGGACTGGGGGTCCTGTGACCGGCGTTCAAATCGCCGTGGCCCCATAAAAGTGCTATTTCTATACAAATTTGAAGAGCTTCTCTTTTTCATCTTGGAAGCGGAATATGGCATCCATAATATATACGCCTTTTCATGAACTTGCTCAATTGGCTAATGGAAAACGATGGAGGACATACGGTTGCCAGGCAGGACCAGCTGCTCGCACGCGCACGGGAGAAGCGATGGCAGGGCCGGTCGGGCCTGGGAGTCAGGAGGTGATGAAGTCCGGCTAAGGATGCTTTTCAGTTGGGCAAAATTTTGGTGCAGGCAGCATTTCATTATTACTATTAGCTGGCTTGACGATCCTTGCAAAGCTGTGAGCTGGCCTCGCCCGGATCTCGCTCGTGGCCGCTGCTCACCTGGGCTGCGTCGCTCGTCAGGGCGAACTGGATTGCCTTGTTGGGATTGGATGGCAGTAGGCCAGGCAGGCCCATTCTGAACGGGCTCTTCCACAGCCAGCTATTGAGCTATTGGAGGAATGCTACACGCGGTTCGAACCAGAAGCCCCAATATTGAAAAAAGGTGGCTCTTTTCCCGTCATTGCGATTTCCTTGAGGCAGGGCATACTTGTGGGCGAGAACGAGAAAACGTAATCAATAAGGCACGCGTAGATGTAGATGTCATAGAGGAGCTTTTCGGCCTGAGTGGCCAGCAAATGATACTTGAATTAATCCATAATTCAGAAGACCCCTACCTAGCAGGCTGGGCTCTGGGAAAAAGCAGGATTTTGGAGGGCCAGGCACGTAACCTTCTTGAGAATCTGGAAAGCAAATGCATTGAGGATGGAATCTGTGCCGGTGTTTTTAACGGCAGAAGATGTGTTATGCGCTCGATCGGCGAAGGTAGCATTCAGGAAAGAACGGTATCAAAGCGCTACCGCAACTTCTCTTGCATCCTTAGCGACAGTTGGCCACGCATAGCCAGTGTTATGAAAAAAATAGAAGGTGAATATGAAGCATTTGCCCGAGATGAAGATAACCGTGCCGAGCTTGATGAGGATCTCTATAAATAATCAGCATCTACTGGGGCGGAGTGAGAAATAGTTCGTTGGCCATGTAAGGAGAAATATCATGACAACGATACCTATGGCTTTCTGCTTAAGACATCAAAGCCTGAAAATCAAACGTTTGCCTCCTCCGCTATTGCAGGCAGAAAATCACGCTGAGGGTGAGACTTCAGCCTATTTTTACCGGTAATAGGGCTGGATTTTGTCGCAAATTGGGACTATTTTATGCTCATAACTCACACCTAAAAATGTTTGCAGAGTCTGTGCGCTTTGTCGATGGTCACGATCTCCTGGATCTTAACCCGCTCTTCCTCCTCACAAATTTGATAAAACACAGTGAATGACCGCCCGACATGCAATAGATAGAGCTTGCCTTTATACGATCACCACCCTGCGGCTCAAGGGGGCAACTGCACATAGTCACCTTCATCGGCAATTTGCCTGAGATGCGCGATCAAACGGGCCTTCTTCTCTCTTTCGACCATATCTGCGAGGAGCCGGCTGAAGGTCTCACCTGGTCTGCGAAGATCAGATAACTCTTCCCATACCGGCTCGGTGACAGCTATGCGTTTTAAGGCAATCATGGTAATCACCTAACGATTGCAGAGCTGAAATGACTTTCGAAATAAGGCATATTCGCCTGGTCCTTACCCCGCGCAGCCCGAGCGCCCGACTGGTTGGAGCGGATCAAGGCTGCGGCCCTGCGTGCTCCGATACCGGCGCAGTCATTGAATCAGCACGGCCATTGAAAATTGGTTTCGTGGGCGCTTGGGCAATGCCCGCGGGGCGACGGACTCGTGTACGAAAATGCTGCGGCTGGCCGAAGCTGCTCGAGAGGAAATCTTCCGGGACTGCATGCCCAGACGGTGCTGCGGATAAGATGGGATTAACGCCTAAGAATTTTTAGGTTCCTGGTTTCTTTGGCATTGCGGGTGCCTTTACACTATTG
>JAQTXY010000220.1 GCA_028688535.1 Methanothrix sp.
CCTCAATACGCTTTGCCACCAGTGGCAAATATCGCTTCTCCTCAGGAGTTGCGGTCTTCTCCGCCATTGCGAGCAGCTTCTCCAACTCCGGGCGCATGCCGGCTACACCGCAGCGCATGGCCCTCTCCAGCATCTCCAGAAGAGCGCTCTCATTATCTTCCAGCTCAAGGTCAGAGCGCAGCAAGGCCAGCAAGAAAGCAGAGAACGCCATGTCTGAATGCAGGCATTCCTGTTCATCGATGGCTTTGACCTCCAGGCAGCTTCTGGTAAAGCGCACAATCACGCCCCTCGAATTGACCCATTCTCTGCAGAGAATCTCAGCATTGCATTTTTTAAGCTCGCTGTAGATCCGACGGTTGATTTGCACATAATCGTCCACGCTTTGCAGTTTTTCCGGCAGTATGCTGTGGCAGATCTCAGGGATGGCCGCCTGATTTTGTCGGTAATAGACCAGTCTGTTGTCCATGTAAGAGGTGAGCTTTCCTTCTACCATAGGCGAAGAGGCGGAAACGGCTACGAGATAAGGCATAAGCGAGCGGATCTTATTGAACATGGCAATCAGCTCTTCCTTGTCAGCATAAGGAATGTTGATCTGCAGAGCCTGGATATTCAGCCAGCCATGCTGATTGATGTTGAACAGCCGGTCGTAGGCATGGTAGTACTCCTGCTCATCATGATCCCAGTAGGTTGTCTCATGCAAATGGAGCAGCGGATGCATTCCCAGACCCATAAATCTGTACTCGTTATTAGTGGCCCGGTAGAGCTCACATAGACCCTGGTAGAGATTTCTCTCCAAAAAGCTCAGGCTTCCCGGCCTTTTTGGGATCAGCTCGATAGCATGCTTTTGCAGCTCCTTGGAGACAAGTATCCCGCCAAAATGCACCTCATGCTCTACCTGCCCGGCGATTCGTCGGATTATCCGGTCAGAGATGGCCAGAGGACGATGGTTTTTATCGTTTATGGAGTACTCGTGCTCTGTTCCGATGGGTGACGCTGCTGCCAGCGCCTTATGCATTGCTTTCTTCATAGCCTCAATCGGAAAGCGGGATCTCGGCCACAAGATCCGTCTCCGGCTCCTCTATCTTCAAGATCTCTGCCATCTCAGATGCAGGAGTGTTTTTTATCAGATGCATGATCTTCTCGACAGATGTCTCGAATAGTCCATCGTAGGCTTTTCGATTGGCTTTAAGAAATCGGACCATCGGGCAGATGTTTTCTCTCTTGAGGAATATCTGCAGGACGTTGTCCTTAATATCAAAGGTAAATGGTCCGGCGACGCAAGTCTCGGGCTTGAAGGTGTGGATACTGCATTTTCCATCCTGAAAGAGCACGCAAAACCCATCCTGCTTCAGGCGTAGCCTCTTGTATCCGGCAAATTCTACAGCGCTCGCAGCCACGCCGTTTTTAATCAGTATGTCTATTCTCTCTTGGCTTAGAGGTGGCCGCGCCTCAAAGCAGCAGCCACCATCCAGATGGCAAACGCTGCAGGCCTGGCTTATGGCCTCATACAAATAATCTTCCATTGAAATATCATCTCTATCTAGAAATCGATCTTGTAAGAGTAGGCAGCATTTTCTTCCGGAGCAATTGGATTGGAGATGCCGGCTGCAGCTCCTAGACCGTACTCACCCTCAAAGCCATGCGGACCTAAGGCCTTCAGAGAGAGTTCATCGGCATAGCTGCATGCATCTCCAGTCATAAGGTAGGAGATGATCTTTTGGAACATATCCGGATAATGGGCATCCTCTCCTCCATCCAGGGAAGGGTTATCATTTACCTCAATTACGTAGAGCTTTCCATTGCTCTCTTTGATGTCCACACCATACATTCCTTTGCCAATGGCGTTGCCTGCCTCGCGTCCCAGCTCAATGACCCCCGGCGGAACCTGATCGGGAGGTACACTTTCCACATCACAGTATACGATATGGCCGTTCACCGAAGCCTGGATCTTGAAAGTCTCCGAGGGGATGATGTAGCGACAGGCATAGAGTAGCTGTCCGTTGATGACCCCCACTCTCCAGTCGAACCTGCTCTCGATGTACTCCTGCACCACAATCCAGTCTGAGAGCTTGAAGAATCTCTTGGCGATCTTTAATAGCTCGTCTACGGATGAGACCTTCTCCACCCGGACAGAGAAGGATGTGGATGGTTCCTTCAGTACCAGGGGCGTGCCCAGCTCTTCGAACAGCAGGGAGGCAAGAGCCTCATCCAACTCCTTCTTCTTTAGGAATCTGGTCCTGGGCATGGAGACATTCTTCTTCATGAGGTGCATGTACATGTTGATCTTGTCGGCACATATCTGGATGGAACTGGGATCGTCTATTACAGGTATGCCGTACATTTGCGCCATCCTTGACGCGACATAGGTGATGTTCATAGGATCGGTGTTAGCGCGAATAAAGAGCGCGTCCAGTTTGGGTATCTTTTTAATGTCCACTGGAAAGATGAACTCAGCAGTGTGGCCCATGCTCTCAGCCACGTCCCTGCATTTTACCACGGCCGTGAGCTGTTCAGAGCTGCTTAACGTCTGTCGATTCACGAAGATGCCTAGTTTACTCAAAGCGTCTCACCCTTTTATCCAGAAGGTCCTGTAACATTTCCGTTTCATCCTTGGATAATTGCGAATATTTTACCGGAGCCAGAGAAGACAGCCGGCAGCCGGCTTCATCCTTGACCAGCACTAATTCCACTAGCGGCAGCCGGAAGACCTCATATATTTTGTCCGCCAACGACTTCGCCATCTCACAGCAATTTATGGTCTTGCCGAAGATGGATACGCATTTTGCCACGGATGAGGTCTCATTTATCTTCTGATAGCAGAAGGGGTACCTGCCATGATTGGTGACATGCTTTATTACCCTCTTGGCTTCTTCCAGGTCGCGGATCAAAAAGTGGTCGGACGGCGTGGAGAAGTAGTTCAGACCGTAGACTATTGCGGGAAGCGAGATGTACTGGTTGGATATTATCCAGTCGCAGACCGGGATGCCGGCCAGCTTCGCTTTCTCCAGGCAGATGGGAACGATATAGGCGTCCAGTACATCGCTGCTACTGGGCGTGGTTTTAATGCCTTCGTTCTCATTCTTAACTATGGTATAGTACGGCTGTGTCTTGTAAAAGTAACTCTCATTTACAATATATTGGGAGTCATCTTCCTTTAAAGTGTACATGATATCTTTCTTAGGAATATGCTCTCTTCGTTTGTTCATTAAAGCATCACCGCATAATCTGCGTGTGAGAAAATAGACTTATTTGCTGCTTTTTTTGCGTAGGATACCCTACGGTATTTGCTTAGACTACGGTGCCCATCGGAATCGGATGCCATTTCATTCTCAGAAATTTGGATCTCCTCTTCGCATTACACCTAGCTGGTAGTATTTATCGTTGTCGACCATCGGTTCGAAGTGCCTGGTATTTCGTTATCGGCTTTGATTGCTGTCTCGTTAAAATCGTTATGTTTGCGCCTTCCTTTATGGGTCTTACGCGAATTTATCGTTTCTCTCCAAGCAGCCTCATCATCTCTTTTGGGCTTGTGGTGGGAAGACTGCAGACATGATCGGTGCAGACATAGGCGGCAGTCGTCTCTTCCTCCGGCGGCAAATTCCTGGTGAATGGCACAATCTCTCTGATCTCTTTTCCGCATACCAGTATTGTGGATTTGTTGGGCAGAAAGCGAGCTCTTATGGCCTGTAGCATCTCTATAATGACTGTGTCCTGCTTGCTTCCCAGTAGAGCTATTTCAGATGTCGGTCCCAGGGCATAGTCCAGAGAGCAAAGCAGCATGCTCCTGCCCAGAATCTGGCCTGATGCTCGGGCGTTGCTGCGCGCCAAATCCCAGGCCCTCTCTTCCAGCTCGGTTTGTCCGGTGAGGTGCATGAGTCGCAGAAGGTTATGCATGGCAATGGAATTTCCTGAGGGAATTGCCCCATCATAATACTCCTTTCTGCGCAGCAGAAGACCATCTGCATCATCTGCGGAAAATAATAGGCCGCCCTGATCCTTATCCCAGAAATGCTGCATCATGATTTGGTTAAGATGCAAAGCTGCTTTCAGGTACTTGGCATCAAAGACTGTCTCGTAAAGATCGAGCAGTCCCCAGATCAGGAAAGCATAATCATCCAGGTTGGCGGCAATGCCTGCCTCTCCCCTGTAGCGGTGTAGCAGTCGACCCTCAGCCGTTTGCATCTCTTTTTGGATAAAATCGGCTGCCTTGATTGCTGCTTTCTCATATTCTGCGCCCTTTGCTCCAGGAAGAGCTTGGGCTGTTTTGGCCAGGGCGGCAATCATGAGTCCATTCCAGTCGGTGAGGATCTTATCGTCCTTAAAGGGATGAACTCTCTTCTCCCTGGCAAGAAAGAGCTTCGATCTGATCAACTCCAGCCTTTCGTTGAGATCCTGCTCACTTATTTTCAGCACGGCTGCGCCATCCTTGATGGAAGATCTCAGGCGCAGGATGTTTCCTCCTCTCTCGAGGTTTCCGC
>JAQTXY010000221.1 GCA_028688535.1 Methanothrix sp.
AGGTAAACGGACAGACAAGTAGCACGCCTCCCACCGCCAAGGTTGCCCCCATCCAAGAGGATTATGCACAGCCAGATCTCATCACCAACCCATCGTCTCTATCCGTCAATGGCGATCAGGTTGCAGGCCAGGTTATTTTGGATGTGAGGTCCGGGCCTGATTACCTTGCCGGACACATTCCCCAGGCGAGAAATCTATACTGGAAGAACCTGCAAAAAGATGGGATTCTTGATCCAGTTCTCGCCAAAGAGGCTCTGCAGCAAGCAGGAATCAAGGAGAGCGACCGGCTGCTAGTCTATGGCGACTCGAGCGAGGGTGCCTATTTTGTCTTCTGGGCTCTAAACTATTTAGGGCAGGAGAATGTAAGCCTTGTGGACGGAGGCGCTGATGCGGCTTTTGCTGCGGGCCTGGCCTTTACCACGAATGCGCCCTCTCTCCTTCCATCCAACTACACCGTCCGCATTGAGCCCTGGCTTTTGGTGACCCAGGACAACCTGGAGAGCATGTTGGAGCTATCTGATGCCAGGGTCTTAGATGCGCGGGACTTTTTCGAATACGGCCAGAGCAGGCTGGGCAATGAATCGATCTGTCTAAGCCAGGATAAGCTCTATGAAAATTCCAGAATCAAAGATGCCAGGACGCTGGAAGATCTTTTCGACCGCCGCCTGGAGAAGTCGGGGACGGTCATCGTCTACGGAACACCGCAGGCTTATTCACTCTTCTACAGCCTGCGGCTCATGGGCTACAATGCCACACTGCTGGAAGGTGACTGGTGGAAAGAGACGAAATGGGCGGTGAGCAACATAAAATAGGGGGCACTCCTCGCTCCTTATGTCTCTTGCCTATTTTGGCTTGGTCTCCTTAATCTCAGGCTCTTGATAGTCCTCACTGTTCATATCAGGATTGACTATGACGCGTCGGGTTTTTCATCGTTTGGGAATGATCCCTAACTGTGGATCATAGTGGCTTTTATACAAAATCCTTATACGCAATGAAGTTTATGATTAATGCTGAGAGATGCGTGTGTGAGGATGTGTTTGCCATGAGAATTGAGTTGCTAGTCTTTGGTATTTGTCTGATCTGGCTGGCCAGTCCGGGATTTGCCACACTTCCCAGCGATGCACAAATCATAGGTCTGGACGAGAGCGTGATGGGTTACGCCCCTGGTGCTTATTATAAGGTTGAGATCACCACACCGGCAACTTTGCAGGTCATTCTGGAGGAAGTCCCGGCGCAGATGCAAACCAGAATCGCCATCATAAATGAGGAAGGCACCTGGCTTGCCAGCGAAGACACGACAAGTCCTGGAGAGAAGATGATGGTAGAGGCCAACGCAGATGCTCCCGGCTGGTATTATATTGCCATATTGGAGTTAAATGGTAAGACTCTTGCCGATCCGTATTCATTCCGGGTTGTAACGATGTGAATGGATCACCGTGAGTGAAATCGGGACAAAAAATATACAAAAAAGGACATTCTCAACTTTCACATTTTTCGTCCAGATAAATGTAATACCTTATTGGATTTGGAGCTTCAATCCATCCCTAGATATCATTGTGGCAACAAGAAAATCCCTGTGGATATCTGCTCCGTAAACTATTTTTCCTTGTTCATATCTACTCTGCCTGATATAAGCAGATATTGATCATTCATCAGGATTGACTATGACGCGTCGGGTTTTTCATCGAATGGGCATGATCCCTAACTGTGGATCATGTTGGTTTTTATTAAGTAATCACTAAATTCCCTTCAGCAGCGCCTTGACCGCCGTCTCCACCGCCTTGGCGGAGCCGCCCTGGGGCGTCCAGCCCAGTTTTTTGATCTTATCAATGGAGAGCTGCATAACCTTGACATCTCCCTTCCAGCCCCGGCCATCCACACCGCCTGTGTAGCGGTAGCGAACGTCATCAAGGCCCATCTGCCTGGCCACGATATTGGCGATCTCTGTTACATCCACCGAGTCCTCGGTGCCGACGTTGAAGACGTTGACCTGCTCGTCCGAATGCTCTACGCAGTGTAGCATGGCCTGCACGCAGTCTCTGACCTCCAGGTAGGACTTCTTCTGCTTGCCTGACCCCAGGATCTCCAGCTCTCTGGGATTTTCGCGCAGCTTTCTAATGAAATCCACCAGGACGCCATGAGTTCCCCGCTCTCCCACGATATTGGCAAAGCGATAAATCCAGGACTGCATATCGAAGGTATGGCAGTAGGAGGAGATCTGCGCCTCGCAGGCCAGCTTGGAGGCACCGTAGAGTGATATGGGCAGAAGCGGTCCATAGTCTTCAGGTGTGGGCACCACTGTAGCTTCACCGTAAACTGTGGAAGTGGAGGTGAAGGCGATTCTCTTGACATCGCTCTTTCTCATGGCCTCCAGGAGATTGTAGGTGGCCAGCACATTTTGCTCCAGATGCACGCCGGTATTTTCTGCGCCCAGCTTCACATCCGGATTGGCAGCCAGATGAAAGACCATATCCACTTCCTTCAGGGCCTTTTCCATGGCTTCGGGGCGAAGCAGGTCAGCTTCAATGAGACGGAAATTGTGATTATTATTGTGCAAAGCGAGGTACTCTCTCTTTCCTGAACTGAAATTGTCCAGAACGGTTACCTCATTTTCAGCCAACAGAGCTTCTAGGAGGTGGCTTCCGATGAAGCCAGCACCGCCGGTGATGAGAATCGATTTGTCTTTGGTCTTTAACGGATCTTTGGGCATCAGTTCATGTTTTTTTGCAGTCCAAGGAGATATAGCTTATTGTTTGCATCGCATCCGCGATTTGATTAGCTGACATAACCTATTTATCGTAAGCAATATGCCTTTAACCAGGGATGAAAAATGGCAGGAAATTTTCTGAAAATGGCTCTTGTGCTGATGGCGCTATCTGTTTTATGCAGCGCTGCCGGTGCGGCTGAAGGAGAAAGGCTGAAGCTGGCTACTACTACCAGCCTGCAGGATACCGGTCTCTTGGATGTGATCAAGGACAAGTTTGATGAAAAGTATAATGTATCATTGGATGTAGTATCCGGCGGAACCGGCATCGCCATCCAGTATGGCGAGCGAGGCGACGTGGATGTCCTCATCGTTCATGACAAGGAACGAGAGCTTAAATTTATCAAGGACGAACAGGGCCTGGAGAGAAGATGCATTGCCTATAACTACTTCTTCCTGGTCGGACCAGAGGATGATCCGGCAGGCATCAAAGGAATGAATGCTTCTGCAGCTCTGGCTGTCATCATGGAGAAAGGAAAAGCCGATCCCTCCCAGGTTATGTTTGTCTCTCGGGGCGACAACTCCGGCACACATGCCCGCGAGAAGCTGCTCTGGAAGAAAGCCGGCTACAACTACTCAGCCGTAAACTCTTCCGGTCCCTGGTACCTCGAGGCCGGACAGGGAATGGGCGCAACCTTAAACATGGCCAATGAAAAACAGGCCTACACTCTCTCTGATATGTCCACTTTCATGGCATACCAGGGAAATCTGACACTTGTCCCATTGATTGAAGGCGGAAGCGACCTGCTCAATGTCTACGTGGCTATGGCCGTGAACCCCAAGAAACATCCCAACGTCAACTGCAAATTGGCCAATGAATTCATCGACTATCTGGTATCAGATGAAGGGCAGGATCTGATTGCCAGCTATGGAAAAGAGAAATTCGGCCAGCCGCTCTTCTCGGCCGCCAGAGGAAGCTGCGAACTGATCGGCTGCTCTGCTACAGAATGTGCTGCTGCCACCAGCGCATCCTGCGCTGCTGCATAAAGCTTCAGGTGAATACGGTTGGAAGAGATCTATAGCGGCCTCTTGCAGGCCCTTGAACTGATTGCGGCGAGAGACCCCCAGGTGGTCGAAATCACCATGAGGTCTATTTTTATCTCGCTCTCTTCCGCCGCGCTGGCAGGTATTATCTGCATACCTTTGGGCGGCATCATCGAGTTTCGAGAATTTTGGGGCAAAAGAGCACTGATAAATTTAATTCAGACCTTCTACAGCCTGCCAACGGTGACTGTTGGCCTGCTGGTCTTTTTGCTTATCTCCCGCTCAGGGCCATTGGGTTCTCTCAATCTGCTCTTCAGCCCAAGCGGCATGATCTTGGGCCAGGCCATTCTCGTCTGCCCCATCATGATTGGGCTGACTATTACTGCGCTGGGCAGCGTCGGCTCCCAGATTAGAGACACGGCCAAATCGCTGGGTGCAACGGAGATGCAGATAATAATAACTGTTATAAAAGAAGCACGAGTGGCGGTTATTGCGGCAGTGCTCCTGGGATTTGGCAGGGCGCTCTCCGAAGTGGGCGTGGCTATGATGATCGGCGGAAATATCCGGGGCTATACCCGTGTTCTCACCACCTCCATAGCTTTAGAGACCTCTATGGGCAATCTGGAGCTTTCCATGGCTCTGGGAATTATCCTCATATCCATCTCTCTGGCGATCAACCTCTTGCTCAATAGATTTCAGGGGAAATAATAATGGCTTTCCTGGA
>JAQTXY010000222.1 GCA_028688535.1 Methanothrix sp.
GCGGCAAGGGTGCAAGCCTGGGTGAGATGATAAATATCGGCGTTCCCGTACCTGGCGGATTCGCAGTCACAGCTCAGGCCTTCCGGGATTTCCTTAACCGAGCCGGCATCGCCAAGAAGCTATTTGAAGCCCTTAGTGTCGATGTTAATCAGGAATCTGAGTTGCACCAGGCCGAGAAGACTGCCAAGAAGCTCATCATGGAGGCCAAGGTGCCCGAGGACATCGAGATGGCCATTAAATCCCGCTATGAGGAACTATGCAAACGTGAGGGAGAGCAGGTCTTCGTGGCCGTGCGGTCCAGCGCCACTGCCGAGGATCTTCCTGATGCCAGCTTTGCAGGTCAGCAGGAGACCTTCCTTAACATGCGCGGAGCTGAGGATGTCTTCAATGCAGTTCGCAAGTGCTGGGCATCACTCTATGGAGCACGCGCTATCTTCTACCGGGTGGAGCAGGGCTTTGAGCACGATAAGGTAAACCTCTCCGCTATTGTACAAAAGATGGTGGATTCAGAAAAGTCGGGAGTCATGTTCAGCTCGCAACCTTCCACTGGCGAGCCATTGGTGGTCTTGGAAGGCGCCTGGGGATTGGGCGAATCCGTGGTTAGCGGAAGCGTCTCTCCTGATAACTTCGTGGTGGACAGAAAGACCAAGAATATAGTGAGTAAATACATCGCTACTAAAGAGATAATGATCATCAGGGACCCCAAGACCCAGAAGACAGTCACCGTCCCGGTCCCTAGCGAGAAGAAAGACGCCATTGTTTTGACAGATAACGAGGCAATTGAGCTTGCCAAATATGCCGAGATACTGGAGAAGCACTACGGCATTCCTCAGGATATTGAATGGGGAGTGGAGAAAGGCAAGATCTATATCCTCCAGTCTCGCCCGATCACCACCATCAACAATGGCAAGAAGGCAGAACCTGTGCCAGCTGCCAGCGGCAAAGTGCTCCTCACGGGCCTAGGTGCTGCACCGGGAGTGGCCACTGGAGTCGTGCGACTCATTGCCAGCGGCAGAGAGCTGGATAAGGTCAAGCAGGGAGACATCATGGTCACCAAGATGACCATGCCGGACATGGTTCCGGGCATGAAACGCGCCGGTGCCATCGTCACCGATGAGGGCGGCATGGCCTGCCACGCTGCTATTGTAAGCCGCGAGCTGGGTTGCCCGGCTGTAGTGGGAACCAAGAAAGCTACAGCGATCCTGAAAGAAGGCATGGAGGTCACAGTGGATGGCGGCAAAGGCACAGTCTACGAAGGACGCGTTGCCCTGGCAGCGCCTGCCAAGCCAGCCTCTGCAGCCAGCGGCGGTGGTGTAGTGTTCACCAAACCCATTACGGCAACCGAAATCAAAGTCAATGTCAGCGAACCGGACCGAGCTGCAGCTGCTGCTGAGACAATGGCTGATGGCGTGGGGCTGCTGCGCATAGAGCACATGATCCTAGGCCTGGGCAAGACACCCAACTGGTACATCAAGAACGGCAAGGCAGAGGAATACATCGAAGAGCTGGTCAAGAACATCAAAATAGTGGCTGATGCTTTCTTCCCGAGACCCGTTTGGGTGCGCACCCTGGATGCGCCCACCGACGAGTTCCGAGCCATGGAGGGCGGCGAGGGCGAGCCTCACGAGCACAATCCCATGCTCGGCTGGCGCGGCATCCGGCGAGACCTGACGGAAACTGATCACTTCCGCCTGGAGATAAGAGCTTTCAAGAAGCTGCACGAGATGGGCCTTACCAATGTGGGAATCATGCTGCCCATGGTACAGCACGTTCGCGAGTTTCAGAAGGCCAAGTCCATCATGGTTGATGAGAACCTGGACCTGGAGAAGATCGATGTTGGCATCATGGTGGAGACACCAGGCGCCGCGCTCACCATTGAAGATTTCATCGAGGACGGCATCGATTTCATCTCATTCGGCACCAATGATCTGACCCAGTACACCCTGGCGGTGGATCGCAATAACGAGAACGTAGCCGGGCTGTATTCCGAGCTGCATCCTGCCGTACTCAAGCTCATCGAGTATGTAGTGGAACGCTGCAATGAGGCGGGAGTCAAGACCTCCATCTGCGGCCAGGCCGGATCATACCCGGAGATGGCCAAGAGACTGGTGGAGATAGGCATAACCAGCATATCAGCTAACATCGATGCTGTGGCCACGGTTCGTGAGACGGTGGCGAGAAGCGAGAAGATCCTACTGCTCAATGCCGCGAGAAACACGAAATAAAGAATGGGATAAAAAATGAGAGACAAAGCCCTCCCCGAAGATGAGGTAATGGCCATCCTGGCGCAAACAAGAGCACGTAACTACAGCTATGACCGCTTCTTATCCACCATGTGCACCCTGCCCCATCCTATTGCGGTAAGGGCTCACGACATGTTCCTGGAGACAAACCTGGGAGACCCGGGATTGTTTCCGGGTGTGGCCGAACTGGAAGAGCGCGTGGTGGCCATGCTGGGCGAGATGCTGGGCTGTCCTGACGCCTCGGGCTATGTCTCCACAGGCGGCACGGAATCCAACATTCAGGCCATCCGGGCAGCCAGAAATGAGGCAGGAAGAAAAGACGGCAATATCGTCGTTCCTGCCTCGGCCCACTTCTCTTTTGACAAGATCGGAGACCTTCTCTGTCTGGAGGTGCGAAAGGCCGAGCTGGATGAGAGCCTCAAGGTTGATTTATCGTCGGTCGAGTCTCTGTTGGACGAGAGGACTGTGGCACTGGTAGGCATCGCCGGGACAACCGAGTTTGGCCAGGTGGATCCAATAGAACAGTTGGCCGAGATGGCTGTCGAGCGGGGCATTCACCTGCATGTGGATGCAGCATTTGGCGGTTTTGTCCTGCCCTTCCTGGAAAAAAAGTATGCCTGGGACTTTTCCGTGTCTGGGGTCTCTTCCATCACCATCGATCCGCATAAGATGGGCATGAGCACCATTCCCGCCGGCGGCCTGCTCTTTCGCGGACAGGAATGCCTCAGTGCCCTGGAGACGGAGACCCATTATCTCACTAAAGCCAGGCAAGCATCTCTAACCGGCACCAGGAGCGGAGCTGCTGCCGCAGCCACTTATGCTGTGATGATGCATCTGGGCAGGGAAGGCTTCAAGAGAATGGTTGACTACTGCATGGACCTGACGCATCATCTGGTGGCAGGTGCCAGAGAGATCGGTATTTCGCCGGCTATCGAGCCCATTATGAACGTTGTGGCATTGCAGGTTCCCTCTCCCGCAAAGGTACGTGAGGAGTTGATGAAGAAGGATTGGCATGTATCCATGACCCGCGAGCCCAACAGAGCCCTGCGGCTGATACTGATGAGGCATATGACACGGGAGAATATCGATCTGTTTCTGGAGGATCTGAAGGCCATCTTGATTCATTCACAATTTTGAACAAATGTCCTTCTCATCATTCTCATCATCTCGCCCCTCCGGAAAGATTAATCTCATCCCTCGCACCACCGACTATCGTGAAGTGCGATGTTCTGGTAGTGGGCGCTTCGCCCGCTGGTCTGATGGCTGCAATCTCTGCCGCAAAAAGCGGAGCAGAGGTAATATTATTGGACAGGGATCTGGCAGGGCTCGATCACACCGCAAACACCCTCTTTGAAGGAATGGCCGCAGCTTCTGGTGTCAAGGTGGAGGACTGCTACCTGATGAAAGAGCTGGAGGGCATGCGCATTCTATCTCCTTCCGGCCAGGGAGCTTCCATTCCTGCTAAAGGCTATTTTATTGATCGGAAAAAATTCGATGAGCACTACCTGGATCTCGCGCAAAGCAGCGGTGTTACTCTGCTGGCCGCCGCCGCCAAGAAATGCAGGCTGCAAGGCAGCCGCAGAACTGTATCCTTAAATGAGGACGAGATCGAGGCCAAGGTGATGGTTGATGCCTCAGGAGTCTCTTCCGGCCTGGCCGGGCAGGCGGGTTTGAAGGCCATGTGCCACCCTGAGGATATCGCCTGGGCCATGGAAGCCGATATTGAGCATCCGGGCCTTGGCGAGGAGATGTTCTTTCAATACTGGATAGGCAGCATGGCGCCCGGCTGGAAGGCCACCTTCTCGCCTGCAGGTGGCGATCGGGCCACACTGGGCGTCTTTGTGCGCGGCCACGGCCAGAATGTTCAGCCCTATTTCCGCAATTTCTTGAAGCTCTTCAAGGCCTACAAATCCTCGCAGTACAGAGATATTGAGAAGATGAAGATTCTATCTGTGCGCAGAGGTGGCGATCCGATCTGCGTTCTGCCGGGTGAGATTGTTGCCGACTCCCTCTTGGTCACGGGAGGAGCTGCCGGGCAGAGCGGGCTGGCTTACGGCATGCGGGCCGGCACCATCTGCGGCAGCGTGGCAGGAGAGGCGGCCCTGGCAGGGGAAGTATCCCGTCAAGCACTTTCCCGGTATGAGAAGCTCTGGAAGATGGAGTTCTACTGGCAGTACCGCATGGGCAGAGCATCTCTGCAGACCCTCTCCATGATGAAGGAT
>JAQTXY010000223.1 GCA_028688535.1 Methanothrix sp.
CTATGCCTGCGGCTCATTGCCGCCTGCGCGCGCTCTGCCGAGCGGCTCGATCTTCCAGTCATTCCTCCCGTTTCCTCCTGCCAAAAAACCGAAGTTGGAGCAGCCGTCCATCCCCGGAGATGCCCGCATAACTAAGATGAGACTAATAAGACTATGCAGATTCATAATGAAGAAAAACATAAGTATAAATTCCTTACCATTATCAGCATTATTGCATATAAAAGCAAAAAAAAAGATCATCAATAAATCCAAGAACTTAACAGAAGCAATTTAGTGACATTGTCATGCGAAATCGATGCGATATAGCAGCTTGTCAGCGCAACAGGTGCTCGGCACTAATTTTAAAAAATGAAATGTTTGAATCTCACTGAACTTTCGCAAACACAATAGTCTTCTCAGGCTCATCTTCCACATTTGTCTTCACCTTTTCTAGATTATTCTGAAACTCGCTGTTGTTTGGTTCCAGAGCCAGAGCCTTCTCAAAGCAGCTCTTCGCATCCTCCGGGCGGCCTAGCTGCAAAAGTACCAATCCTTTTGTGTTCCAGGCGTTGGCGTTCTTGGAATTGATCTCTGTTGCCTTATCCAGGAGAGGAAGAGACTCATCGAAGCTGCCCTGCGAAGCCAGGATCCAGCCCTTCCGGTACCAGGCCAGATCAAGTGAAGGATTCAAGACAGCAGCCTGACCGTAGGCCTGCAATGCCTCATCATACCTTTGCATCTCCTCTAAGATCATGCCTTTATTGAAATGGTAATTGGCATTTTGAGGGTTGATCTGCAAGGCAGTTTCCAGGGATTCGAGGGCCTCTTCATGCTGCCTCATGCCGCCGGATAGAATCAGGGCTCGGTCGTTGTAAGCCTGTGCATTGGACCCGTCAAGCTTAATCAGCTCATCAAAGCTATCCACCGCCTCGCTGTATCTTCTCATGATGCGGAGAATATTGGCTTTGAAACTCCAGGCCCAGGTATCGGAGGAGTTCAGATCGAGGTACTCATCGATGTCCTGCAATGCCAGAGAGTACGAACCGTTGTTGTAGTCGCTCTGCGTCTGAGAGATCCAATAATTGGCATCCTGGCCGTCTGCGGCGGAGATGGTTGCCAGGAAGAAGGCCAGGAGAAGGAAGGCTATGGGCTTCATGCTCTCTAATGTATTCGCGAAAGTGAATAAGGCTTGCGGTCGATAGCTTAAGATAGCTCAAACTAGTGCTAAAAGATTTGCCAAATCAAATCAGAATTAAAATAAGTGTGAAGATCGACCTAGAGGACGACCTTCTCCGCTTCCTTTGCAGTGTATCCCTTATGAACCACGCTGCATAGCTTCCTGACCAGAAGCGTGGGATCCTCCGCCTGGAAGATGTTCCTGCCGAAGGCAACGCCTGCTCCGCCGACTGCTATTGCGTCATAGACCATCTGCAAGAGGTCACGTTCCGTGTCCATCTTGGGCCCTCCGGCGATGACCACCGGCACGCTGCAGCCCTCTACAACCTCTTTGAAGCTATCAGGAGATCCGGTGTAGTTGGTCTTGACAATATCCGCGCCCAGCTCGGAACCGATTCGAGCGGCAAGCTTGACATACTCCACATTGTGCTCGGACTTGACCTTTGGCCCGCGAGGATACATCATGGCAATAAGCGGCATGCCCCAAAGATCGCAGGTTCGGGCAACCCGGCCCAGATCGTGCAGCATTTCCGCCTCATCCTCTGCGCCCACGTTGACATGAATGCTTACCGCGTCAGCCCCTATCCTTATGGCATCCTCCACCTCAGTTACAAGAACCTTGTGATTGGGATCAGGACCCAGAGAACTGGATGCGGAGAGATGAATGATCAATCCTATATCGCGTCCATAGCCTCTGTGGCCGTGTAGCGGCAGGCCCATGTGTCCCAAAACAGCATTGGCTCCGCCCTCGGCTACCTTGTCCACCGTGGCAGGCATGTTCGTTAAGCCGGCGATGGGGCCTACAGAGATGCCGTGATCCATGGGTACAATGACCGTTCTGTGTGTCTTGCGATCCAGAATGCGCTCCAGTCTTATCGCCTTTCCGATCTTGCTCATGATTGGTAGCTCATGCGAACACTCAAATTAAAGATGATGGTCGAAGAAGGTCCTCGGCTCTTTCTAGGAATCCTCCTTCGCCTTTTCACCATTTTCACCATCCAGATAGAGCAAGGTGGCCAGGCCGTAGATGTAGGGAAATGAGATGAGGCTGATCAAAGTACCAATGAAAGGAATGCCGGGAAGAACGGCTCCTATGGCCAAGGATGCCAGTACTATGATCAGAGCATCGGAGAGATTGGCCTCGACAAAACGGTAGCTTGCTTTCAGGGCCTGTGTGCCGGATTGTCCATCAATCATAACCGTTTGGGCGACGAAGTAGAAGGCAAAGCTCAGGATCACTCCCGGAATGAAGAAGAACACATATCCTAAGGCGATAATTATGCCGGCCAGGAGAGAGGTGAGGAGCAGAGGCTCTGTCTTGGCCATAGTAGCCTGCCAGGCATAGGATAGGTCCGCCTTATTGCCCGAGGACGCCTCCCGGATCATCTCTATCGTCATCCCTTCCGCCAGAAGGAAGAGCACTATCATAAGTATTATGAACAGGAATAGTCCAGCCAATGCAGAGAACGCAACAAATCCATCTTCTCCAAAGACGGCTATCAATCCGATGTAGCCCGCGAAGATAAATATACCCACGATGAGCGCTGCTATGGGAATAAGTGACGGCACAATCATGATGGGGTTATCCCGGTAGATCTCAAAGGCACGCGAGAAAATCTCGCCCAGCGCCCTTTTTCGCGGACTTTTTGCCGATGCCACTTCCACGATTGGGGCAAGGTCATGGGGCTTTGCATCGGATTGAGGATCAAACTGGTCTGAATCTGAATTCACAAGTAGTCACCTTTGTCAAGTAAATAGCTACCATACATATATTTAAAAATTTTCTGAAATTATCAAGAGAGCTTTTTATACCTTTAGATGGCATTCCAATAGTTGGGGAATTACATGAAATGGTTAGTAATAATATTTGGCATTATGATCACTGCTCTTCACCCGGCAATGGCAGTGGGCATGAATCCCACATTGACCGTTGTGGGCGAAGGAACAGTAAGTGTCCCTGCAGATATTGCGACCATATCCGTCTCCGTGCAGAGCGGCAATGAAAATATGACGAAAGCTTCGGCGTCTGTCCAGGAGAAGATGGCTCAGGTGATCAGTGCTCTGAAAGCAGCGGGCGTCAAAGATGATGAGATTATGCCTGGCCAGGCCAGCGGAGTTACCAGCTATCAGTCCACCAGCAAGGTCTGCAAGAAAGTAAACAACAGCACGATATGCGAAAATGACACGACCTCGCTCTCTTCCTTGGAGCGATCGACCATCATACGCCTCAAGAGCACTGATGAAACCAGAATAAACCATGTGCTGGATGCAGCCCGCTCAGCCGGAGCCCAGGCCGATGTCGCAGGATATGGTCTGAGCGACTTCGGCAAGGCAGCAGCAGCGCAGGCTCGCCAGAAGGCAGTCGCCAATGCCAAGGAGAATGCAGTCGCGATGGCAGCTGCCGAGGGATTGCGTTTGGGAGCCGCGCTGGATATTTCCGATTACGGCTATCCCATGGCACTCAACGATTACTATAGTGGCTCAGCACAACTCGGCATGGTAGATGTTACCTCCTACGTGGTAGTCACCTATGAGATGGAAATTTGAGATGATCATCATGAAGAAGATGCGCATTGTGTTTTTAGGATTAATGCTACTGTGTTTGGTCGCACCACCAGCCTTTGCCGTGGAGAACAATATGTCCAAGCTGATCGTACAGGGAGAGGGCAAAACAAGTGCATCCCCAGATAAGGCGACAATTGTGCTGGGTGTGCAGACCAGAAACGCCAGCGCAGCCAGTGCTGCAGCGGAGAATGCCCGGTTGATGAATGAGACAGTAGCAGCATTGCTGGCCGCCGGAATTGCCGAAGACGAGATTCAGACCAGCAGCTACAGCCTGGGCACGGAGCCCTCGGATGCAACTGTCATCCCCAAAGAGATGCAGCAAGCCCCTCAGTTTCTGGCTTTCAATACCGTATCCGTGAATCTGAATAATACAGCAGATGTGGGACGGGTACTGGACGCAGCGGTATCGGCAGGCTCAAACACCATTCAGGAGATCACCTTCGACCTGAAAAATCCCAGTCCGCAAAAGGACCTGGCCATGACTTTGGCCATTGAGGACGCCCAACGGAAAGCGGCGGTTGCCGCTCAGGCAGCGGGCGTGAAGCTGGGAAGGATACTGGAAATATCGGAGAGCTACGGATATGTTGCTGCTGGCGCATCCCGCAGCGCGGCGTTTGATGTTGCCACGCCCATAATGCCTGGCAAGATGGAGATCACAGCCAGCGTGACTGTGACCTACGAGATATCTTAGGACGAAATCAGGGCTAATCCCCGCCTTTTCAAAGGCGGGA
>JAQTXY010000224.1:0-3885 GCA_028688535.1 Methanothrix sp.
GGTATCTCATCTCTCTTTAGTGGACCATTTAAGCCACATCATGACGAGTTGCTGTATGCTCCATGCCGTGGGGATTTGTCCAACGGCCCATCCCCTTTGGATGATCTGTGTGCGATCGTCAATGTGGCAGAAGGATGCAACGGTTCTTGCAGCTATTGCATAGTTGCCAAGGCCAGGGGCAAGCTGAAGAGCCGCAGGGCGGAAGATATAGCAATGGAGGTGGAAAAGCTGACAGCTTTGGGAACAGCTGAGGTGCAGGTTACCGCCCAGGACACAGCCGCTTATGGATCGGATATCGGAACAGATCTGGGCCAATTGCTGGATAGATTGGTATCGATCCCAGGAGATTTTCGACTACGCGTGGGCATGATGAATCCCAATAGCGCTCTTATAATCAAAGATCAGCTGCTAGCGGCATATCAGAGCCCCAAAATATACCGCTTTTTGCATATTCCAGTGCAATCCGGTTCAGAGGAGATTCTTCGCAGCATGGGCCGCAGATACTCGGTGGCGGACTTCCAAAAGCTTGTGAGTGCTTTTCGATCTTCTCACCCCAGAATCACCATAATCACGGATGTAATCGTGGGTTTTCCAGGTGAGACTGATGAAAACTTCTTAGAAACCATGCACCTCATAGAACGCCTGCAACCGGATAAGGTCAATATCACCAGATTTTCGGCGCGAACTGGTACGGCTGCTGCCCAAAAGTATGACATGCCGGACAGAATCAAGAAGGATCGATCAAGAGAATTGACCCGAATGTGGCTGAAGATCGCGGCTTTCAGAAATGAGCAGTACAGGGGCGAGGTACTGGAAGCCAGAATCACAGAACGCGGGCGGGACGGCACCATGAAGGCCAGGGCAGAGAACTATTTGGGCATCGTGGTCAAAGGCAGACCAAAGCTTGGGTCATCGGTTAGGGTGCTGGTAGAAGATTGCAGTGCATTTTATGTATCTGGCCAAATGGTGAAAGGCTAAATCGCGAAGTAATGTATATAATTTGAGTAGTTTTATTGTATATTTAAAATATAAATTACACTCTTATCAAGAGCTATTCGAATACAGCAAGGAGCCTTTCTAAACAAATAGATACTCCCTGCATGGTATCCAGTGTAGTCTTTAATGATGGCAATGTGCTATCGGTTCATTGTACCATCAAGCTTATTAATCATTAAAATTATCAATCGTGACAATGTTTCTAAAACCCCTTCATGCATATAGGGAACCATATATATGTCAATATATCGCAATCGTACTTACATGAAGCTAGTTTTTTTGGTTGTAGAGACATAAATTGTGAAAGGAGGTTCAAAATGGCTGAGCAAAAAGCAACTGCAAAGACTTCGGTACTGTATGAGGAAACAAGAGTATTCGAGCCGACGCAGGAACTGGCGCAAAACTCCAACGTCATGAAATGGATGAAAGAGAAAGGCTTCAAGACAGAGAGGGAAATGCGTTTATGGTGTTCTGCTAATTATATCCAGTTCTGGGGAGAGATGGGCAAGACCTATGCAGATTGGTTTGAGCCTTGGGCTTCGACTCTGGAATGGAAACCCCCCTACGCCAAGTGGTTTGTAGGCGGCAAGTGCAATGTGGCCTATAACTCAGTAGATAGGCATGCCAAGAGTGCAAAGAAGGATAAGATTGCATATATTTTCGTCCCTGAGCCTACTGACCAGCCCACTCAGAAGATCACTTATGGACAGCTCGAAAAAGAGGTCAATAAATTCGCTAACGGCCTGAAGAGCCTGGGAGTTATGAAGGGAGACAGAGTCATGTTGTATATGCCCATGATCCCAGAGCTTCCCATTGCTATGCTTGCTATCGCCAAGATCGGAGCCATTCACTGCATTGTGTTCTCAGGATTCTCATCAGGTGGCCTCAACAGCAGGATTCTGGATGCAGAAGCCAAAGTCGTAGTAACCACAGATGGCCTATATAGACGTGGCAAGCCCATTCCCCTCAAGCCTAATGTGGACGAGGCCACAGCTAATACGCCCAGTGTGCAAAAGATTGTTGTAGTCAAGAGGACGGGCATTGAAATTCCCATGAAGCAGGGCAAAGATGTCTATTGGAATGATCTTGTGGCCGGAAAATCTGATGTATGCGAATGTGAGAAGATGGACTCCGAAGATCGGCTGTTCATCCTGTATACCTCGGGAACGACTGGCAAGCCTAAGGGCATCGAACATGTGCATGGCGGATATTGCGTCGGCCCAGCTCAGACTTTGCATTGGGTGTTCGACATCAAAGAGAATGATGTCTGGTGGTGCACAGCAGATATCGGATGGATCACAGGCCACTCCTACATTGTCTACGGGCCACTAGTTTTAGGGGCGACAAGCATGATGTATGAGGGCGCTCCTGATTACCCTGACTTTGGCCGGTGGTTCAAGATCATCCAGGACAACAAAGTATCGGTCTTCTACACTGCACCGACGGCGATCAGGATGTTCATGAAAGCTGGCGAGAAATGGGCCAAAGATTATGATATCTCCAGCATAAGGTTGCTCGGATCGGTAGGCGAGCCCATTAATCCCGAGGCTTGGATCTGGTATCGGAAGCATTTTGGCGGTGACAAATGCCAGATTATGGATACCTGGTGGCAGACTGAGACCGGGACCTTCCTTGTGTCGCCCTTGCCCATCACGCCCTTGAAGCCTGGATCTGCAACCTTCCCCTTGCCGGGATTCAATATTGATATTCTCGATGAAGAGGCAAACCCCGTTCCTCCCGGCACGGGTGGCAATATCATCAGCAATACTCCCTGGCCATCTATGCTCAGAGCTTTCTATCGAGATCCTGAGAGATATCAGAAGGAGTACTGGTCAACCTACTGGGACATCAGGCCCGGCACTTACCTCGCCGGAGACAAGGCCACCAAGGACAAGGATGGGTACTTCTTTATCCAGGGCAGGATCGATGATGTGCTAAAGGTAGCAGGACACAGGATCTCCAATGCAGAGGTTGAATCCGCGCTCGTATCTCATCCCAAAGTTGCCGAGGCAGCAGTTATCGGCAAGCCGGATGAGGTTAAGGGAGAGGTTATCGTCGCCTTTGTCATCCTCAGAACTGGAAATGAGGAGAGTGAGGAGCTTAAGAAAGAGCTGGCCAAACATGTCCGCAGTGTATTGGGCCCTGTGGCATATCCTGAAGCTGTATTCTTTGTGAAGGATGTTCCCAAGACCCGGTCCGGAAAGATCATGCGTCGTGTTATCAAGGCAAAAGCTCTGGGCAATCCCACAGGAGATCTGTCGGCCCTTGCTAATCCTGATGCAGTGGAGGCAATCCCGCTCATTAAGTGAGCGAGATCGCCACATTTATTTTTATCATTTTTCAAAATACCATAGCTCGATCATTTTTTCCTAGGCCCTTGCAGGAGCTATCTCAAAAACTCTTCACAATAATTTGACAAACATTTGTATTATTAATGATAATCATTGTTCATTGGATTAAATTACCTCGACAACTTTATAAATGAAAAACCAGGATAATTATCGATCGCTACAGTATCCCCAATAACTCTCGCAGCCAAGCCTTTCGGTCTTGGGATATAATGGAAAAATCATGCAGGATGGCTGTTCCCTGGTCTTTGGATAAGCATTCTGGCGATTTGTGGGGAGTTAGGGGGAATACGTGGGGATTTCAACGGAGGTTACAAAATTGGCTGAGCAAAAAGCAACAACGTCTGTTCTGTATGAAGAGACGAGAGTTTTCGAGCCGTCCAAGGAGCTCGTTGAGAATTCTAATGTCATGGCATGGATGAAGAAGAAGGGATTCAAGAGCGAGCGGGAGATGCGCGCCTGGACCGGCCAGAATTTCATCACCTTCTGGGATGAGATGGCTAAGACCTATGCTGATTGGTTCGAGCCCTATGCTCAGGTC
>JAQTXY010000224.1:3895-4451 GCA_028688535.1 Methanothrix sp.
CGCCTTATGCAAAGTGGTTCGTAGGCGGCAAGATAAATGTAGCTTACAATGCCGTAGACCGGCATGCAGCAGGCGCTAAGAAGGACAAGGTAGCTTACATATTTGTTCCAGAGCCCGTCGATCAGCCTACCCAAAAAATCACGTATGCAGATCTGGCTAAGAGGGTAAACAAGTTTGCCAACGGGCTCAAGAGCCTGGGTGTTGGCAAGGGCGATAGAGTCAGCATCTACATGCCTATGATCCCAGAGACCCCCATTGCCATGCTGGCATGTGCCAAGATCGGTGCCATACACAGTGTGGTCTTCTCCGGATTTTCCTCCGGCGGCCTGAACAGCAGAGTCCTTGATGCCGAATCTAAGGTAGTAGTCACTACCGACGGCTTCTTCAGGCGCGGCAAGCCGCTCCCACTTAAGCCAAATGTGGACGATGCAACGGCTAATACCCCAAGCGTCACCAATGTCGTAGTGGTAAAGAGAGCTGGCATCGATGTTCCCATGAAGGCAGGAAAGGATGTCTGGTACCATGACCTGGTAGCCAAGCAATCCGATGTGTGCGA
>JAQTXY010000225.1 GCA_028688535.1 Methanothrix sp.
AAACACCAGACGCCATCTGCATACTGCCCACCAAAGGTTAAATTCCACTCTTCCCGAGGCTCTACCGCTGCCGCTGAGGCTGAAAAGCAAAGAGAAAGGACAAGGAAAAAAAGGACAAGAAATAATTTCATTTCCTAACTCCAACTCAATCCATGCCCTGATCCTGGAATTTGACGGTCTTATCCATCTCAAAGTTTCCGCTCAGAAACATATGGGAATTTATACCGCTCTTGCCCATCTCATGCCGGGAAGCAGTCATACCGTAGTAGCCTTTGAATCTCCCTTCCGAGCTGGAACCAACATTTTGCAAAGCTGCAGGGCTATTTGCATCATTTAGAAGGGAAGAATTGACTGGAGGGCTGATGATGCTATTATTGTCCAAAGTTGAGTTGTCTGACGTTGAATTGGCTTCAGTTGAATTTGCTTGAGTCGAATTATCTTTTGTTGAATTAAGAGATGGTAAGGAGGACGATCCGGTTTGATATTTTTTCCAGGAATCTAGCCTTGCCAAAGCATCGGCCATCCTATCCTCAACCTTCTTTATATCTGTTCCCGGTATTGAGACAACAGTTCCATCCAGCCCGTAAATGCTTGTAAAGCCGGATTCACTCGATAATGCCGCCGCCAATAGAAGATCTGCCGCTGCCAAGAGCATTAATAAGATTACTATGACCCGCTTCATAATCCCCACCTGATGTGCTCCCTTAATTAATCAAGTCTCCAATACAATTTTAACTTTTCTATAACAAGTTTCATTTTCACCCTGTGGAGAGCATTTATCTCTTCCTAGTATTATCATTCTCACGTGTACCTGGACTATTTCCCCTATGATTCCCTCCGGCCTTACCAGGATAGAATGTTGGACGCGGTCTATGAAGTTGTGAGCAAAGGTGGCCACGGCATTCTGATGATAGACGCGCCCACCGGCACAGGTAAGACGAGCTGCATTTGCTCGGTCTTAGCTGCCGCTCCAGGAAAGACCATTGTGGCTGTGCGAACTGTATCTCAGATCGATATCTATATCGAAGAAATTAGCAAGATCTGGTCAAAGACCAGGCACAGGCCGGAGATAGCCTATATGGTAGGCAAGCAGAAGATCTGTCCCCTGGAAGATGAATTTCGCAAAGAGAGCGTCTATGCTGGCTGCTCAAGGCTAAAAGAGTGGACCAAGAATTATGTCTCCTCAAGGATCGGTAAGAGCAACGCAAGCATCTATGACCCGGCCCTGGACAGTATTCCTGAGGAGGAGCCCGGCTACAGAACCTTCTGTCCCTACTACCTGAGAAGCAGAGAGGGCTTCGATCTCAACGGCACAGTTCATTTCCGGCGATCGGGTATTGCTCTGGATGTAGTGGAGAGCTTGAAAAAGACGATCACACCACCATCCCGCCTTTTGGAATCCTGCCGGGGAATCTGTCCATACGAGATTCAGAGCCTTTATGCCAAAAATTGCGACATAGTTATAATGAATTATTCCCATCTCTTCTCCCCGGACTTTCAGGACATTATCTTTCAATGGCTGGAGATGGAATCAGAAAAGGTTACCCTGATTATAGATGAGGCGCATAACCTTGGTGACGGCGTCCGGGCCATGAACTCGCGACTTCTTTCCATGCGCATGATAGACATGGCGGAAAAAGAGGTAGAAAAGTTCGAAGGAACCCTCGGCCAGGCCCGGTTGGAAGAGACGCGAGAAAAAGCTTCCTGGAGAAGGGAGGGAATCAGAGTCATCCGCATGCTTCTTCCCAGGTTAAGGAAATTTTTGCATAGCAAGCAGGAGAGGATGCAAGAAAGTGAGGCTCTTTTGGATGCGGATCTATTTCGCACCTTCCTTTACAATGGTATCGAAGATATTGATGAAGCACTATCCAATTTTTCAGATGTTGCCGTGGCTGTAGCCGACCTTAATCTGGCGGAAGGCGATCGCGAGAACCTGCAGGGCGACATTCAGCCCAGTCTCGCACTGGTGCTGCTTTACCTCATGGATGTTGAGACCGCGGAAAAAGATCCGTCATATCAGAGAAAGATCATTGTGAGCGGATCCGGCGGCCAGAAATTTGCGCGTCTGGAGGTCAATAATATCGATCCGGCCATCAACATCCGGCGCATCACCGACAACATCAATGCAACTATTATGCTCTCCGGCACATTCTCGCCACTGGAGGCCTATGAGCTGTACTGCCTGGGAGAAGAGAACAGGGCACAAAAACTGAGTCTGCCCAATCCCTTCCCCAAAGATAACCGTCTGCTAATGGCTGCAAAAAAGGCGACGACGCAGCTCGACATCAGGGAAGATGCGGATAACAGAGAGGAGATATCCGGGCACATAAGATCTATAATAGAATGCGTTCCCGGCAGCGTCGCTATCTTCTTTACCTCCTATCCGATGATGAACAATTACAGGGAAGTGTGTCTCACCTCCTGCCAAAAGGCGGGAAAGAAGTTATGCATCGAGCCAAGAAGCAGCGAAGAAGTCCCCACAGTCTTGCAGGAATTCTTCCGCCTGGCTGGTAGAGGCGGCGGCGTCTTGACAGGTGTAAGCGGCGGAAAGCTGGCCGAGGGAATTGATTACAAGGGCGAGGCACTAAACGGCGTGGCTGTGGTGGGCCTGCCCCTGGCTGCATATGATGAGATTCAAAAAGAGATCAACGGCTACTACACAAGGAAATATGGCCGGGTCAAAGGAATGCTCATCGCTTATACCCTGCCGGCTGTCAACCGCGGACTGCAGGCGGCCGGCAGAGTCATTCGCTCTGAATCGGAAAGAGGAGTGATCCTGTTTTGCGATCGGAGGTTTGGGGATAACAGCCCGGGAAGTGTCAATGAATTCTTGCCGGATTGGGTGAGAGAGGATTTGATACTGGTGGACGCAAAAGAGGGCAGAGAGATAATTTTAAAAAAGGTCATGGATTGGAAGATGGACAAAACTCAACAAAACAAATCGTCCCGGAATAAGATACAATCTACCTCAGACCAAGAGTTGCCGCAAACGCCCTGGAGATCAAAATCGGTAAAGCCCGGCAAAAGAGATCTCAGGGAGCTGGCCAAAGCGCTGGGGCTGGGAAAAGACAAATCTGCAGCCAAGACTATTGCAAAATCAGGCCCAAAAAGCTCCCGCAAGAATAGTTAGAATTTTTCCTAAAAAGGGGCTAGTCGATCAGAGTCGTCTCCAAAACGTTCAGGGGTATGGCTCCCAGGGCCTTTCCTATTGAGGATTTGGCTATGCGTCCGGCATGCTCCTCACTTTCTGCATTAAAGATCTTGATCTCAAAGAGCAGCGCCACCAGGGCGGTATTGGCGACGAGAAAAACGCCGGGCAAAGGTTCGCCGCACTCCGGGCAGTCCCATTGACCCGTCTCCACCTCGACGAAGTCCATCTTTCTCTGATTCAACCGCTTGCCTGCTTCCGAGATGGCCACACCGATGGCATCATCCTCAGTCTTGACATCTCTTACCAGCCAGGCACCTTCCAGAAGGACAAGGAAATTGGGCATCACAATTGCTTTCGTCGGATCTATCATATAGTCCTTGTGATGATCAAATAACAGCGTGTTGATAGTATACAGCAGAAATTATGAGAAAAAATATCCGGCGAACCCAGTGGAAAATCCGGATCGTGTGCGTCTTCCGGCTGAAGAGCTGAGAAAAGCCGGCTATCAGTTTATTGAGCCGCTGCCATGCAGCATGGATGCGATCCATGCAGTCCACGGCAGGGAACATATCGATCGCGTAATGCTTAGCAGCCACTATGAAGCTGCATCACTTGCGGCTGGCGGTGCCATCTGCGCCGCAGAGCTGGCAATGCAAGGTGAGCCTGCTTTCGCTCTGGTGCGCCCTCCCGGGCATCATGCCGCAGCCAACCGAGCCTGGGGAATGTGCTACTTCAATAGCATGGCCATTGCCGTAAAGAGCATCCGTCCCCGGGCGAAGAGAGCTCTGATTATTGATATCGACCTGCACTTTGGAGATGGCACAGTCAGCATCTTCCGGGGAGATCAAAATGTCAAGATAGTCAATCCCTGGTCGGTAGATGAGAACTTCGAGTATCTCAATATGGATGAGAGCCGCTACTTGAGCCAGGTAAAGGGAGCATTCCAGGATTTTGAATGCGACATCGTCGGCGTCTCGGCAGGCTTTGACACCTACATTGAGGACTGGGGAAGACTCTTGAAAACAGATGACTTCTTCAAAATCGGCAGAGCTATAAAAGTGGGGTCCGAGATGTGCAACGGGCACAGATTCGCCCTGCTGGAAGGCGGATATCACCCCGATCTGAGGTGGTGCATAAAGAGCTTCATCGAAGGGTTTGCCTGAATCCATAAAGCGATGATCCTGCTGTCCCGAAGCATAAGTCAAGGAGCAGAATTTCGGCTAATTCTGCTAAAGCTTCTAAATATCAATAGGAGCACAGCTTTGGCTTTCCTCCCTCTATGAGCATATAATC
>JAQTXY010000226.1 GCA_028688535.1 Methanothrix sp.
GGCAAAAGAGGCCCGGGTCTCAGTGAGGAGCATTCCGTCTTCAGACTTGACAGACCCCTCCATGAAAGCCACTCTTCGACCTTTCTTGACTACTCTGGCACGGGCAGTGATTCTGCCGCTGCGAACTCCTTGCAGGAAGGAGGTACTCTCCGATATGGTGGCGATGGCCGTTCCCTCTTGCAGAACGGTGAAAAGGGCCAGGGCCATGGCTTCATCACAAAGAGCGGTAAAGAGGCCGCCCTGCAGCCATCCCACGCCGTTATGCATATCGGGCCGCACCAACATGTTGAGTTCTGCTTCGCCGTTACCGTAAGTGCCAATCTCGATTCCCATCAACTGGAAGAAGGGGTTGGCATCCCTGCCTCGTCTGCTGATTTCTCTTAGATAATCCATTTTTATCAACCACTTGGTGCTCTTTCCTCTTGGCACGAATGAAGCTATGTCAACTACCACGCCCTGAAGGGCATGGCTTGTAGCTAGTGGTTAGCCCGCTACGATTGGCTGGTTGACAGGCAGCCTGTTACGATCAGATCTACTGAAGGTAGCGATGTTTCTGGATGCATTCAAATCAGCATCGATCTGGAAGCCACAGCTCTTGCATTTGAAGGTCTTACCATTACGGTTTTCCTTCTTCTGAAAACCACACTTGGAACATGTACGAGAAGTATATCTTGGATCTATGGCAAATGCCTTTTTGCCTATAGCCATTGCCTTGTATTCTACTATGGTTCGAAGTTCTGCGAAACTCCATTTACCAAGCTTCTTATTCTCCTTACCGTTCCTGATGTTGGTTAGGTCTTCTAGAGCGATTACGTCATATGGTTTTGATACTATCCAGTTAGCAATGTTATGATTCACATCCCTTTGAAACCGTCTCTCTCGACCTGAAAGCTTCTGAAGCTTTCGTTTAGCTGATCGAGTGCCCTTGGACTGAAGCTTTGATCTTAAATACTGGTATTTACCCTTGACAGACTTTACAGGTCCAGACTCCCAAAACGTGTTATCGCTACATACTGCTATGTTATTGATTCCAAGATCCACCCCCAGCCGCCTATCTCCCATTACAATTTCTGGGTCTGGTTGTTCTACCTGAACATTGAGATAGCACGCATTTTTGACTATCTTAAGTTGCGCGTTCATGACTTTCCATGTAGCATATTTCTGGTAGTATTCCGGTAGGCGGAAGTTATATCTTAGCCTTCCAAAAACGGTCGTGAGTTTACAATATCCAGATTCCAAGAACACTTTCATAGTTCTGATATCGAATCTGACAGCTCCCAGAGAATGCTTGAAAGGCTTCTTCTCAAATCGGAGTCTTTTGAGCATATCGCTTGCTTGGTCCCTAGCAGTCTGAATCAGGGCAGATGGCAGTGTAGGATACTTATCTCGGAGATCGCTATATGTAGCTCTATTGAGTCGTGTCTTGTTGTAATCATGTGCCGCAAAACCGTAGTCTATGACATCTTGACAGGCAGCATTCCAAATCGTTGCTGTCTGAACGAGTTCATTAGACTTATCGAGCTTTATCTTCAAAGTGCGGTACACGTTATTAAGCATGTAGTGCCTTTATTAGATTTATAGTTTTTAGATATTAGGGCAAAGGGCTCCGCTTTCATCCCCACCCCGAAGGATGGGGTCTTCCCGTTCCGCCCTTCGCGATCCTACAAGATAAAGTCAAAGGTTTCGGAACTACACAGTTTAGGGACTACGCAATTGAAGGTCTACGAGCGATAAGATCTAATATTACGAGGAAATAGTGAAAGGGGCAGGGCCCGTGGTCTAGCTGGTTATGACATCGCCCTTACACGGCGGGGATCACGCGTTCGAATCGCGTCGGGCCCATAATTCTCATTTTGATCAAATTCAGAGCAATAATAGGGATATGAGCCCTGACGCTACCGTTGGAAGGAAGATCAATGCCATCTTGTTGCCAAACTCTCTTGTCCCCAGAACATAAGCTATGCAGAGCTTGACGAGCGTATTGGTTATGGCGGCCAGGCTGATGGTGGTAACAGCCACGGCGGGAACGACAGTCGAC
The DNA here is from genome assembly GCA_028688535.1 of Methanothrix sp. Lineage (GTDB taxonomy): Archaea > Halobacteriota > Methanosarcinia > Methanotrichales > Methanotrichaceae > Methanothrix. Next base: position 2,039 of record JAQTXY010000226.1, read on the forward strand.
TTGGCCAGGGAGGCCATGGTGAGAGTGATGGCGTCGACATCAGCGAGTCCAGAGACTATGCCAGTAGCATAAATTCCTGCATCGCCGAAGTAGATATTGGCCAGCTTGGAGATGATGAGCACAAAAGCGAAGAACGCACCAAACTTCAGTGCGGGTATGATGCGAAATGGGTCTTTTACCTTTACATCTCTTCCCAGCGGGGCGTTCTTTCTTACCAGCATATAGGCCAGCGCCGCGCCCACGAACGTCATGAGCAGCAGATAGGGCAGAAGGGCGAAGAAGAGATCCCTGTTTACTACCAGTACTATGAAGAGAATTCTTGGGAACATGGTGCAGCTCGCGATGGCTGTGGCGAAGACGGCAGAGGGCAATATATCGTGGTTCTCTCTAACTTCCGTGGCCATAGATGAGGTGACGGCAGTACTGGAAACCAGACCGCCCAAGATGCCAGTAAGACCTAGCCCCCTCTCTGCACCCAGGATGCGGATGGCGATGTAGCCTGCATAGCCTATGAGGCTGACCAGCACCACGAAGAGCCAGATCTGGCGCGGGTTGAGTACACCCCAGGGTCCCAGGGGTTCCTCCGGCAAGAGCGGGTAGATGACCAGGGCGATTATGCCCATCTTGAGGGTATCGAGCAGATCCGTCTCGCTCAGCACTTCTACATAATGGTGAGTGATTGTTCGCGTGGCCAGGATCCAGGTGGTGATAATTGCCAGGGCTACCGCTAAAAGGATGCTATCGGGAAATCCGGAGAGCATTCCCAGGGCAAAGGTGACAACAGCCGCCACCGCACCTGTAAAATCGACTCTGCCTAGAGTGCTGATGGATGACGCATATCCTACGGCCACGAGGATGGTGAAGGTGGCCATGGATGCAATGGCAAATCCTGGGCCGAAATGGACGGCCAGGGTGGAGCACAGCGATCCCAGCAGGGCGATCAGGACGAAGGTGCGTAGCCCCGCCACACCCCTGACTTTATCCTCAACCAGTCGGCGCTGGCGCTCTGTGCCTATGAGGGCACCAATAAGCAGGGCAATGAGAAAAGGGTAGATATCGGCAAAGTCCATCGTGCATTTTTTGTTATTCCCCAGTAAATAGCCTTTGCCAGGATGATGATGTGGTTGAGACATTGAACATCGGCCAAGCTTTTAAGCGATGCATATCATTCTCCTGTCAATATGGACCGGAAAAGAGCTCTGATCTGCATTTCCCTTCTGGAGGATCAATACGGCATACCCCACGCAGATGAAAGGGACCCAGTGGATCTGCTGGTCATGACTATCCTATCTCAGAACACCAGCGATACCAATAGCTTGCGGGCCTTTGCCCACCTTAAAAACGTTTTTTGCGATTATGAGATGGTCCTGGTCGCCCCGGATGAAGCGGTGGCCGACAGCATTCGTGCAGGGGGCCTGGCGGAGATAAAGGCCCGGCGCATAAAGGAGGCGTTATCCAGGATTAAGCAGGATGCAAGAACCATCTCTCTCACTTTTCTGGCGGATATGAATCCGCAAGGGGCCATGGCATATCTGCTATCCTTGCCAGGCGTGGGGCCCAAGACGGCGTCCGTGGTTCTTCTCTTCGCCTTTTCTATGCCTTTCCTGCCTGTGGACACGCACGTCTATCGGGTCTCGCGCCGACTGGGGCTGCTTGATGATATCAGGCTGGAGAAGGCGCAGCCCATTTTAGAGAAAATAGTCCCGGTGGAAAAGTATCTTTCTTTGCATCTCAACCTGATAACGCACGGCAGGCTCATTTGCCGGGCGCGAAATCCCAAGCACGAGGAGTGCGTGCTGCGAAATTGTTGCGACTATTATTTGCAGGGCCAAAAGCCTTAAATGATAGTAAAAACCACCCCCAATCCGCGCTCCTGTAGTGTAGCTCGGCCAATCATGAAGGACTCTCACTCCTTCGACTCGGGTTCAAATCCCGACGGGAGCATAATATTATAGCATAATGCAATTCGCTTCGATTTTATATTCTTTCCGTTTCTCCAGGCAGACATCAATCGACTGATATTGACCGACAGGTATATAGACTAAAGTGCACCTCATCAATAGGCTTCATTTGCATTGATTCGAAAAATTTGTTGAGATGTTTTTGAGAGCGCATATCGATTCTTTGAAATCGACAAAAAAAGGATACACGGAATAAATGAGATTTGGAAATGGCAGAGACGGCTTGAATATTGATCCGGAAGAGATAAGGTGCATGACATGCTCCAATTTAGGACGTGGCATAGAATTACCTGTCCAGATAAATGGATCCAAGCCAGCATATTCCCAGGAATGCTTGCCAAAAGCAAGGCGATATTAAAAGGATTTGATTATAATACTATCTTCATTTCGTTTTAACGAAGTAGCATTCTTCCCCAAGTGCCTCTGCAACCGGTTGAAGTATC
>JAQTXY010000227.1 GCA_028688535.1 Methanothrix sp.
TATATCTTCGAGCCTCTCTTTGAGCTGTACCGTCCTCTTGCCATGGCCATCAGCGCCAAGCTTGGCTGCGGATTGCTGCATGACCTTCTTATCGGGAGGCTCATTAATGGAGAGATCGACTATGTCCAGTCCATGGGGGTCCTAACCACTGGCATCTACGTTCCCCTGGGCATGGTACTTCCTTACATAGTAGGCTTCTATCTTGTTCTCTCTCTCCTGGAAGATTCCGGATATCTGCCGCGATTGGCCACCTTATCAGATAATGTATTCCACCGTCTGGGCATGCACGGCCACGCCATCGTGCCTCTTTTCCTGGGCCTGGGCTGCAATGTCCCCGGGGCCTTAGCCACCAGAACTCTGGAGACCAGAAAGCAGCGATTCATATCTGCCACACTCCTGGGTCTGGCTGTACCCTGTACCGCTAAATCGGCAATGATCTTCGGCGTGCTGGGCTCATATGGCCTGAGCTATGTTCTCCTGGTCTTTGCAACTCTGGCTCTGGTCTATGTGGTAGCTGGTCTGGTTTTAAATAGACTGGTGCATGGAGAGAGCCCTGAGATATTCCTGGAGATACCACCTTACAGAATGCCGACGCTCTGCATGATCTTTAGTAAAACCTGGATGCGCATACGATGGTTTATCAGAGAGGCCATACCATTTCTATTCCTGGGAGTTCTGATGGTCAATGTTCTCTATACCATAGGCTTCATCGAATGGATAGGCCGTCTCTTCGCCCCGCTTATTGAAGGGTGGCTTGCCATACCCAAAGAGGCTGTGGCCGCTCTTCTGGTGGGTTTTTTCCGAAAGGATCTGGCCGTGGGCATGCTCCTGCCATTGGGGCTGACGGCTTTCCAGATGGTAATAGCCACTACGGTATTATCCCTTTATTTCCCATGCGTTGCCACCTTTGCGGTGTTGCTAAAGGAGCTGGGGATCAAAGATACAATTAAGTCCACTATGATGATGGTAGCAACGGCTCTCCTGGTAGGCGGTGCCATGCGATGGGTTTTGATAGGATGGAGATAAATTGAGACAGAAGACGATGGAGGAATACATAGAGATCATTCATGCCCTGGAGATTCGAGAAGGGCGCGCTGCAACGGGAAGGATTGCTGCGGAGATGAAGGTGAAACCCTCCTCGGCCACTGAGATGCTAAAGAAGCTTCAACACGAGGGACTCCTGAAGTATGAGACCTATGCAGGGGCCACTTTGACCGACTCCGGCAGAAAGCTGGCCCTGGAGCTGAAGGGCAAACATAAGGCTATTGCCGATTTTCTGGAGATCATAGGAGTGGACAGGAGTATAGCGGAGCGAGATGCCTGCCAGATGGAGCATCATGTCGGCCAGGAGACTATGGAACGGCTGAAGTGGTTTGTGCAGTTCGCAAGTCTATCACCCTCAGAACCGCTCTGGATTGAGAACTTCAGGAGGTATTGCGAGACGGGAGAGCTAGGGGAATGCAACCTGTGCTGCTCGCATTCTGATGTGATGCGTTGATCTGCCATGCCTCAAAAAAATGCCATACAAACGGAGAACTTGACCAAGCGCTATGGCGATCATCTCGCCGTAGATCATATCAGCTTCCAGGTAAATGAGGGAGAGATCTTCGGCTTTCTGGGTCCCAACGGCTCAGGCAAAACCAGTACCATCCGCATGCTGGTCGGCCTCTCCCAGCCGGATGAAGGCCGGACTACTATACTCGGATACCATCTTCCTGCCGAGATCGCCCGGGCCAAGAGATACGTAGGAGTGGTGCCGGATGTCTCTAACCTATACGACGAACTATCTGCACTCGATAATCTTCTCTTCATGGCCAGGCTGTACGGCGTGCCGAGAGGCGAGCAGAGATCAAGAGCCGAGCGGCTCCTCAAGTCCTTCGGCCTTTATGAAAGAAAGGATGATCGTTTTGCCACTTTCTCACGGGGCATGAAGAGGTCTTTGACCATCGCCGCAGCTCTGATACACGAGCCGCGTCTTCTCTTCCTGGACGAGCCGACCACCGGTCTGGACGCGGCCGCAGCCCGGTCATTGCGCAGTCTCATCTCTAATTTGCAAGAGAAGGGTCTGACCATCTTTCTCACCACCCATTATCTGGGGGAAGCGGATCTGCTCTGCAATCGAATTGCCATACTGGTACGGGGCAAGATCGTGAGGATCGATACACCTGCCGGTCTTAAGCGTCTGGTGCAGACCGAGTCGCTAGTTGAGTTTTCCTTTAGTGGAGACGTCTCTGCCTTAGCCGGCAATCTGGGCAGCAGGCTGGGCGAGGCAGAGGTAGCCCTTTTGGACGAGAGCCGGGTCCGGATTTACGGCGGGGATCCACCCCGGATATTCGATGCCGTTTTTCAGTTCTCACGAGATAACAACATCGGCATTGAGGCAGCCAGCACCATCCGGCCCAGCCTGGAAGACGCTTTCCTAAAGATAACCGGCATTTCTCCGCTAGTTATGAATACAGAAAAGCACAGTGGGAAAGAAAAAGAGGGCAGGCAATAAATGTGGCAAGAGCAGCTCGGAGGCATCTATCAGATCGCTCTCAAGGATATGAAGACTTATTACCTCAAGCCGCCAGCCATAAGCTGGGGCATGGTCTTTCCTCTTGCCTGGACCCTGGCTTTTTACCTGCGCAATCCCGTGGACTTTGCCGGACTGGTGCCGGGCCTCATCGCCATGACTATTCTATTCAGCACCACAGCGGCTGAGGCCGTGGTCATCAACTTTGAGCTGCGACTGGGAACGCTGGAAAGGCTGCTTCTAGCGCCGTTAAGCATAACCTCTGTCCTCCTTGGAAAGGTGCTGGGGGGCTTTCTCTTCGGGTTGCTAATGACGGTGATTATAGCCGCTGGATCAATTCTCTACCTGGGGTTGCGCCCCGACATTCCTGGGCTGGTTTTGATTGCACTGCCTTCTCTGATGGTCTATTCCTCCATGGGTGCTCTCTTCAGCGTATCCGTAAAGGAGGTCTTCGAGGCCCAGACCCTCCTCAATCTTCCCAGGTTCTTCATGGTCTTTCTCTGCGGTGTGGTTTATCCCGTCTCTGCTCTTCCCGAAGGCCTGCAATTGTTATCCCGGCTCCTGCCCTTGACCTACACCGTGCATGGCTTGCAAGCATCTTTTTTCCCGGGAGCGGATCATGTATTCTTCCAGAACTTCGTTATTCTGCTTATCTTCTTGATTTTGTTCTTGCTGCCCTCTATTCATCTGCTGCACAGGAGATTTAGTTAAATATATTCGACCTCATGAGTTTCTTTATGGAAGGCAATATCCTCACAGCCCTGGCTTTGACTCTTTTTGCCGGTCTGGCTACCGGCATAGGCAGCATAGTCGCCTACTTCATCCCCAAGCCAGACATGCGCGCCCTCTCATTGAGCCTGGGCTTTGCAGCAGGAGTGATGATCTATGTGGGATTCGTAGACCTATTTTGCAGCTCCAAACTCGTCATCGGATTTGGCTATGCCAATCTCTTCTTCTTGCTCGGGATTTTTCTCATCTATTTGCTTGATATGCTCATTCCGCATATTCACATGGATGGGCAGGTGGACTCTCACTGCAACCATCTTTACAGGAGTGGCATTATGACAACTATCGGTATCGCTCTTCACAATCTGCCGGAAGGGATGACGGTGGCCCTGGTCTCTCTAGCCGATCTTCGTCTGGGAGTGCCCGTAGCCATAGCCATTGCCATCCATAACATCCCTGAAGGGCTAGCCTGTAGCATTCCCCTTTACTGTGCCACGTCCGACCGCAGAAAATCCTGCTTACTCTCATTTGCCGCTGGCATGACCGAGCCCCTGGGCGCTGTTCTGGCAGTGCTTCTGCTCTATCCCTTCCTCAATGAAGAGTTGCTGGCGGCAGCCTCCGCCCTGGTGGCCGGAATCATGGTCTTCATCAGCTTTGATGAACTCATACCAATAGCTAATCGATACGGCAGCGAGCATCTCACCAACCTGGGAATCATAGCCGGATTTTTGACGATGATGGCAGGGCTTATCTTGATGGGTGCTTTCTAAGGCCTTATGAAAAATAATCTCAAGGCTTAAATAACTTCCAGCAATATTACTATTTAGATCTGAGCAAGTGATCTGGTGATTGGTGATGAAAAATATAACGACGATCAGCCTCTTTCTGTTGCTGACGGCATTCCTAAGCACAGCCTTTGCAGCAGATCAGGATCTGCTTAAGGTATCGGATAACTATACCAGTGAACTGAACGATAGCGCTCTTGCCCGAGCCCTGGTTGTCCCGCCTTCAGGGGTATTGACTGACTCCGAAAAAGATGGGCTGCTCTATATGGCCGAGGAGGAGTCATGGACGATATCGATTTCAACGCCCTCTGTGCCGTGGCCCGAACCGCCGGCCAGGCCGTCATGGAGGTGTACGCCACCGCCTTCAGCGTGGACGAAAAGCCCGATCACACTCCCATCACTCAGGCC
>JAQTXY010000228.1 GCA_028688535.1 Methanothrix sp.
CCGCCTTTGCCCATCCTCCCAGGAAAATTCCGGTTGGATGTGGAGACGCAAACCTCACTTTCCGCCAGGACGCCCATGTGCGCCCCCAGGCAGGGCCCGCATCCTGGCGGACCGATCATCGCTCCTGCTTCCACCAGCGTCTGGATGGTGCCGCTTTGCAGTGCCTCCAGCAAGACCTCTCTTGAGGCTGGGATGACCAGAGTTCTGGCAACAACCCGCTTTCCCCTGAGGATGCGGGCCGCCAGATCCAGATCCTCCAGCCTTCCGTTAGTGCAGGTTCCTATGAAGACCTGATCAACCTCCAGGCCCTCCAGCTCCGAGACCGGTTTGACATTATCCACCCGGTAGGGCACTGCCACCTGCGGCTCTAAATCGGTTATATCATACTCATATTCGTAATCGTATGAATCCGGATCGGAGTGAACCGGCTTGTAAGGCTGCCGCGCCCGGCCTGCCAGCCAAGCATGCGTCTTCTTATCGGGCGGAACTATGGCTGCTTTGGCCCCCATCTCTACACCTAAATTGCACAGCGTCATCCTTCCAGATATGCTCAGAGCCTCAATGGCCTGACCGATGTACTCTACAGTCTTGTAAGTCGCCCCATCTGCGCCCTGCTTGCCTATTATCATCAGTGCAATGTCCTTGGCGGATACGGACGGTTTGGATATGCCGGACACTCGCACGGCTATGGTCTCTGGAACCTTAAACCACAAACGCCCCCGAGAATAGATCTCTGCCATGTCCGTCGCTCCCACGCCGGTGCCAAAGGCCCCCAGGGCCCCATAGGTACAGGAATGCGAATCTGCACCCACTAACAAGAGGCCGGGCAGAGCAAAACCCTGTTCCGGAAAGACCTGATGACACACTCCGCTGCCGCAGTCAAAAAAGTTGGTGATATTCTGGCCTTTTACCCAGGCCCGCACTTCTTTTTGCAGTTCTGCTGCCGTCTCATTGTTGGCAGGAACGATATGATCGAAAGGTATTACAATTCTTTCCGGATCCCAGATCTTCTCTGACCCCATCTCCTGGAAGGCCTTGATGGCCAGAATACTTGTTCCATCATGAGACATGGCATAATCCACGCCAGCCTCAACAATCTCCCCCGGCTCCACCATTTTAGTGGAACCGGAGGCTCGCAAAAAAATTTTTTGGCTTATAGTTCCGCTTGCCATTACTCTCGCCCGCCTCAGGGCTCAAATGGCGATACTATCACTTAAGCTCAACGCTTGCATTTTATCTCCTCCTCGGAAGGCATCATGTAAGCGATGTCGTCTGCAGGATGGCGGTAGAGCCTTGAACCCAAGCGCTTTTGATCCAGGATATGCCCAATCAAACCTATGCTTCTGCCCAGGGCAAACAGCCCATTGAGATAGCCCAGACGCACTATTTCATCGATCTCCGCCTTACTGAAAGCTCCGCAGGAGGTCATCAGATCCAAGAAGAGAATGCCGATGCAGCCATCTACATTCAAGATCAGATTTCCTTTCTTAGCTGTGGTAAGCTCTTCTACCTGCAGGGCGTAATCGAGCAGCTGCGTGCTAGGGAAGTTCGCTTTAGCGTAGCTTATGAGCAACTGAACACGCTTGTCCGGGTTTTTGACGCTCTTGATCTTGTGGCCGATGCCAGGGATGTTGATGCCCTTCCTCTTCATCTCCTTGACAAACTGCTCGGGCGTCAGATCCGTCTCTTTGGCATGCTTGAACTCGCGAGCGGCATCATCGATAGCTCCGCCAAAACGCGGGCCGATGGTCAAGAGGCCGCTGCACAGTGACGATATGAGGTCTTTTCCGGCACATGAAGCCACAATGGCGTTATGGGCCCCGGATACGGCCGGCCCGTGGTCAGCCACGATCTGCAAGACCAGCTCAATGAACCCGGCTGCATAGTCTGGCAGCTCTTTCTTGAACCAGAGCAGACCGATTACGCCACCTATGCCCATCTTCTCTTCCAGGACAGATGAGAGTCTCTTGCCGGCATAGAGCACCTCTTCTCCACTGTCATCGGATATTGTGCAGATGAATGTGGTCGGCTTTCTGATATCGCCGGATGCCATTGCTTTGCTGTAGTCCGCCGGGATCTTAGGAACTTCCGGCTCAATGAGTGGCGCTACTTTGCCCTGGGAGAGCAGCATCTCGTAAACCAGTCGAATTGTATCGCCATAGCCGTCAAAAGAGGTGGGGACATAGGCACCCGCCGCTCTAAATGCATCATTCTTAGCCTGAGCCGTCTCCTTGTGAGTATCTGCCTTGGCTCCCGCATGACCGAATTGAACGCTGGCGGGAAGTACCGGAGAGCAGGTTCCTGTCACCCAGGCTACCAGCGGCTTCTTGATCCTGCCATCTTTTAGTGCAGAAATGATCTTGTACTCATCCTCACCGCCCAGCTCACCCAGGCAGGCAATCATCTTGATGGCCGGATTTTCCTCGTAGCGCAGTATATGGTCGAGCATGGTTGAGCCGGGATAGCGATCTCCTCCAATGGCCACGCCCTCGTAAATGCCGTCTGAGTTTCTGGAGATGATGTTGAAGGCCTCGTTGAGCATGCCTCCGGACTTGGAGACAAAGCCTACACATCCCGGTCGGTAGAGCTTGGAAGCGATGATGTTCTCAATGGTTCCGGCGGTATTGCCAATGCGAAAAGCTCCTGCCGCCATGCCTCCTACCGTGGCAGGACCGATGACCATCTTGCCCTGCTTTTTGGCTGTGAGGCTCATGATACGCGACTGCCTCTCAGGCACACCTTCGGCAATGACCGCCACAACACGAATGCTCTCTTCACAGAGGGCCTCCATGGTGGTATCAAAAGCAGAACGATGTGAAGCAAAGTTGACCATCACATCCGCCTCAGGATAGGCTTTGGCAGCCAGAGGGATGCTCTTGTACATGGGCAAAAGTATCTCTTTGGTCCCCCAAAACGCCTTGTGAATACCAGCTCTACTGGGATTGATGATGGCAGATATGCTGGGGCAGGGGCGATTGCAGATATAATCGAAGTCCAGCATGCGCTGGATGGCATTGGTCTGATAGCCGTAGACGAAGGCTTTCGTGTTCCTATCAAATAAAACGTAACTCTTTCTCGATGTTTGGCTCATGCCGATGCACCACCCAGGGCCAGGGGAACAATTCTGGTCATATGCGTCTCAGGTCCATAAACTTCAATGGGCACGCCCAGCCTCTTTCCTAAACTGCGCATAAGCTTCAGGCCCTGCTCGTAATTGGGGCCGCCTCTTCTAACATAGATCTTGACGCCCGCATCCTGCAATTTCTGCTGGTACTCTTCCAAAGCCATGACCACTCCCTTGAAGGTCTTGGCCACATCGGTAAAGTTGGCAATAGCGCCACCAATAAGCAACATCTTTCCCCGCGAATCGACGCGGCGTGTCATCAGGTCCAAAATGGTCCTGGTGTAATAGTAAGTCTCTTCTGTATTGGGATCGCCGCTGTATTCGCCGTAATTTGCCATCTCCTTGGCATGGCCCAGGTCGCAAATGGTATCGGCATATATCACACTTGCCCCGCCTCCAGCTACCATTGTCCAGACCCTTCCATCCGGATTTAGGATAGTCAGCTTCAAAGAGGCACCTGTCTTGGAATCAAGTTCCTTGATGAACAGCTCTTCCTTGGACAGGCTTCTGCCGAATGGCTCAGGAAATGCAAGACCCGACCATCTCTTCCTCTGCCAGTACTCCTCGGCATCATCGAGCTTGGCCACCATATCCAAAGGCACAATGGTGCCGTCCTGGAAGGTAAAGGGATTAATCTCCAGGTAGGAAAAGCCCGTTTCTGCATAAAAGCGCCACAAGGCCTTGATGAAATTCTCAATGGCGGTCTTCTTTTCCCCAAGTCCTTCCGGCAACCTGGACTTTATATCAAGGCCCTCTATTCCGTCCAGCAGATCTACATGAAAGCGAATTACTTTGTCCCAGTTCTCTTCGACAAAGACGCCGCCTTGCGTGGAGAAGAAGATGTTGTCGCCATCGCCATCCGAGCTGATGGCCACATAAAGCTCTTCATCATGGGGTATGAAGGGTTCAATTAAGAAATGAGATAGCCTTCCGGTTATACCGCCTACCGCGACTGATGCACCCATGTTCTCCTGAAGGTATTTCTTCGCCTTATCCCAATCTGCTTCCAGAAGAACCAGCCCGTGCTTGCCCCTCTTTCCAAAGAGCTGATCAGGCTTTACGACAAGCTTAGTCGTTTTCAGCCAGGGATGAGTTGACGCCAGCTCCTCCAGATCTGTCTCTGGTCCCACAAGGGCGAGATCGCCTTTATAGGAGAATTCACTGAGGTACTGGGGAAGGAATCCGGCCAGCAAACGCTTTGCATCGTATTCCCTAATGCCTCTCTGTGCCATGTCCAAAACCACCTTCGCCGCCTTAATGAGTTTCTTATTTACAAACCTTTCTAAAG
>JAQTXY010000229.1 GCA_028688535.1 Methanothrix sp.
CCCCGGCCTGAGTGAAGTCATCTGGGCCAGAGGCGATATGAAGCCTCCCCGGCGCGTAAGGGTACGCGCAGTCAAGTTCGAAGACGGCGGAGTTGAGGCGGAGTTTGCTGGTGACAGATAAGCGAATTAAGATCGCAGGAAGCAGCCTTATCGGAGTATTTGCCAAATGCACGGATAAAGTTGTACTCGTGCCGCAGGAAGCAGGCGAAGCCGATAAGCAAGTTCTAGAAGCAGGGCTGAAAGTGCCGGCTGTGAAGGTGCTTGCTGGTGTAGGCTCCGTCTTGGGATCCCTGGTTGCGGCCAATTGCAATGGCTTCGTGGTAACCCATCATGCCGGCAGCGAAGAGCTTGAGATTCTTCGCGAACACGGCCGGGTAGCAAGACTGCCTGCCAGGATCAATGCCGCGGGCAATGTGATACTGGCCAACGACAGCGCTGCCATGGTCCATCCGGAGCTGTCTGGGAAGGCCTGCGAGACGATAGAGCAGACCCTGGGCGTGAAGGTGGAAAGAGGTACCATCGGTGGCCTCAAGACCGTGGGAATGGCGGGAGTCGCCACTAACAAGGGGCTTCTTGTGCATCCCCGCGTCTCTGATGAGGAGGTAGCCGTCTTGGAGAGGCTCTTTGGGCTGCCAGTGGATGTGGGCACAGTGAACCTTGGCTCGCCGCTGGTGGGTTCGGGAGTGCTGGCCAACAGTTATGGTTACTTCGCTGGAGTTGGAACCTCTGGCCCGGAGCTGGGGCGCATCGAGGACGCACTGGGCTATCTGGTTTGATGATTGATGAATAGAGTAGGGGTGGAATAGTGAGCAAATTTGAGATCAAAGGAAAGTACAAGGGAGGACTTGTCGGCAAGACCTGGCTGCCCTTTAGCAAGGTTGTAGAGAGCCAGAACGAGAAGAATGCCACAAACAAGGTATTCTCCCTCATGGGAAGCCAACACGGCCTGAAGAGGGACCTCATCAAGATAGAAGAGGTGTCGGCAGTTGAGTAGTGCTCCTGGAGGCGAGGAGGAGGTCAGAAGACTCCTGGCCGCATATCAGCAGTATCAGGCTCAGGCGGACGGCATTATGCAGCAGCTAAACCTGACGCAGCTCACGGCCGAGGGCCTGGAAAGGGCACTGGTTGCAGTAGAGGCCCTGGACACGGCACAAGTAGGACAGGAGATCCTTGTTCCCATCGGATCGGGGTCTTTTATCCACGGAAACCTTGCCTCTAAGGAGAAAGTAGTCTTGAATGTAGGCGCGGGCGTCAGCATTGAAAAGACCGCAGCCGAGGCCAAGGATATTCTGAAAGTTCGGAAAGCAGAGGTTCTTGAAGGATCCAAAAAGCTCAGTGAAGTGCTTGCCAAGATCGATCAAGAGATGCAGAAGATCCAGGCCATAATGCAGCAATTCGAAGAGAGCGCAAATCAACATCAACACGGCACGGGGAGCGAAAGGGTTGTTTAGTCGCTTCAAGGAGAAGCTCACCGGCTTCAAAGAGGCTCTGTCCTCCAAAATTGCCGAAAAGGTCTCCCTGGCTGAGAAGATCGCCGGAAAGAAAGATAATGATAAGTCCGCCGATAAAGAGATAGAGAGCCAGGCCAAAGCGCTCCCTGCAGCAGATAAGAATGCTGCTCATGTGAAGTCTACTGCGCCTAATGGGGCATCCTCTGGTGCATCCCCTGCAAAGCCTTCTCTGTTTCCTGAAAAAGCTACTGGCGACAACAAGCCAAAGAGCCGCTTCTCATTCCTGGAAAAGGCTAAGAGCCTGATATTTGAGCAGGAAGTGATCCTGGAAGAGAAGGATCTGGAAGAGCCCATGTGGGCACTGGAGATGGCTCTCATGGAGAGCGACGTGGCCCTGCCTGTGGCGGAAGAGATTGTCAGAGAGGTCAAGAGCGATCTGGTGGGAAAGAAGAAGAAGATCGGTGCGGACACAGGAGCTCTAGCCGAGCAGTCGCTGCGCAGTGCGCTCATAACGCTTCTCTCCAAGAATCATCTGGACTTTGACGAGTACATCAAGGGCAAAGAAAAGCCGGTCAAGATACTGTTCGTTGGTGTGAACGGCACGGGAAAGACGACCAGCATTGCTAAAGTGGCCAGGTATCTCATGAACCAGAACTACTCTGTGGTTCTGGCGGCAGGCGATACCTTCCGGGCGGGAGCCATTGAGCAGCTTGAGGTGCACGGCAATAGCCTGGGCCTCAAGGTCGTCAAGCACAAGACCGGGGGAGACCCTGCTGCCGTGATCTTTGATGCCGTGGAGTATGCCAAGGCACACAACAAGGATATCGTGCTGGCGGATACGGCGGGAAGGCTGCATACCAACATCAATCTCATGGATCAGATGAGAAAGATCGTGCGAGTGACCAAGCCCGATCTGCTCATCTTCGTGGATGAAGCAATAGCCGGCAACGATGCCGTGGAGAGGGCGCGCCTCTTCAATGAGTCGGTGCCCATCGACGGCTCCATTCTCACCAAGACGGATGCCGACGCCAAGGGCGGCTCCGCGATCTCCATTGCCTATATCACCGGCAAGCCCGTGCTCTTTTTGGGCATAGGCCAGACCTATCCAGACCTGGTGAAGTTCGAGCCGGAGTGGCTGGTGGACAGGCTGATGGGAGAGGCGGAAGCGTAAAACTTTTTTTGGGATTTAACGGCTACTTAGTTTTCTCAAAACAGATCCCGCGCATCTATTAGGGCTACTGACTTTGTTCGGGTTCCGAATCGCCGTAGCATTATTTCTTGGGCCGATGCTTTCGTGCAGTTTGCGTTTGTTCCTGTGGGCTTTTCTTCTGGGATGCCACGCGCGGTAAAACGCGCGGGGGATTCTGGCGCCCTCAACGCCGGGCAGGATTGGATACTTGGTGGCGGAAAGTGCGATAGGATAGACAGTCAGTCATATGTTTCGTCCGTCCTGAAGGCCGCGGTGTTTTTCCTGGTAAGGTTTGTTGGAATGAATGCAATGTTTGAGTGGCTCATGGGAATCATCTATAGCGACCTGATTCGAGAAGATAAGGTGGGCAGGATGTTTGTTCTCCGAACCGGAGCCACATACAGAGATATCTTGCCAGAGGTGCAGGAAGATCTGAAAAAAATGGAGACCGGCCATGGAAAAGGTAGCTGACCTTTTGTTGCGAACCTCCACCATTCAATCGGAGATTGCAGCAACGGTTCACTTTGCAGCCGGGGATGTAAAGGAGCTTAAGGACGCCACGCCAACGGAGCGAGAAGTCCTGGATGCGGTTATGAAATGGAAGCAGATGCGCAAGCCGCCGCTGGATGAAAAAGATGCGGCGGTTGCCATTCGCAATCTTGCCGCATTAGGGTGGATCGATGTTCTCTCCAGCTCTGATCTGCCGCTTCAAAGCGATCCGGTGTATGAAGCGATGATATGTGAATGAGGTCCAAGTGGATATTTTTTAAGCGGAATCGGGGATTCGGGGTGCGAAATTCGACAGGTAGCTCACGGGCGAGCCCGGTCAAATGACGGCTTTGCTCGCAGGACTTTTTTAGCGCTATTGACTTTGTTCGGGTTCCTAATCGTCATAGTATTGTTTTCTTGGGTGCTTTTAATGCAGTTTGCGTTGCTCCTGTAGGCTCTTCACCGGGATGCCGCGCGCGGTAAAACGCGCGGGGGGGGGGCTTCTGGCGCCCTCAACGCCGGGCAGGCTTGGACACTTGGTGGCGGATGGATTGATGGGATAGACCGAATTTGGTTTTACGGTTATATGGGGTAAGTGATTTGAATCTGTTTATTTTTCTTTGGCTGATGGCAATGACAGATCTATACTTAGGCTGGGAGAGTTGTGACTAAAGGTGTTTAGTGAATTTACGTCTCGTCCACCTCAGGTATATTACCAGAAAGCAACCACAAGATACATCTTAAAGAATGCTGTGCTACTTAATTATTGTGTGCAGGTGTAACTGATGGCAATTCCTGGCTTTCAAAGCATAATGCTGCCTCTTCTGAAGATAGCAAGTGATGAGTCTGATCATAATCATGCAGAAGTTAGAGACCAACTTGCAGTTCAATTCGAGATTTCAGATAGTGAGAAAAAGGAGATGCTTCCAAGCGGAAAGCAGGCTCGTTTTAGTAATCGTGTAGCCTGGGCTATCGTTTACTTGAGGAGAGCAGGTCTCATTGAAAATTCGAACCGCGGTATTTTTCATATAACTGGGCAGGGATTAGATCTTCTTAAGACTAATCCAAATAAAATCGATATTAAGCTTCTGAAGCAGCTATATCCCGAAATTAAAAATTGGAGCAAGCCTGCCGAAGAGTCAATTGATATTTATGGCTCCTCGCTGTTTCATGTGGGTAAATTGAATTTGAGTTTTCCAGTCCTAAGATAAATAGTAGTAATGAAATTTTTTGTTGATCTAAATCCTCTTGCACTATCCTTTGCAGCTTGAATTATGCT
>JAQTXY010000230.1 GCA_028688535.1 Methanothrix sp.
GTATATTTATCACCTATTGCGTAACCAGTCCTGTTGAGCTGCCTCTCGGCCTCAAGCTCGGTTTTCTCGGTAATTACGTTGCCGGATCCGGACTCCTTCTCTACCAACTTCTGGCCGTTAAAACCGGTCTGGGTGGAAATGATCATCTCCACGTTCTTGTAGCCGACACCCTTGACAGATGCCTT
This sequence comes from Methanothrix sp., assembly GCA_028688535.1. Classification (GTDB taxonomy): domain Archaea; phylum Halobacteriota; class Methanosarcinia; order Methanotrichales; family Methanotrichaceae; genus Methanothrix. The sequence goes on from JAQTXY010000230.1 coordinate 186, forward strand.
TTCGTACATGTAGTTTGCAGCTCCAGCCATACCGATTAACGCAATAGCCAATACTGCCAAAACAAGAATTCTTCTCGTTTGTCTCCCTCCTTATTTGATGCCAATCTTTATCATGCGCAATCATATTTAAACGTTAGGAACTTAATCATTTCCTAATACTTAAAATAGTAAAGTGCATGCACCGTTATCGGAAGGCTTCGTAGTCTTGATTTCCTCTGCTGATGCTTGCCCATCCGGGAGATCCTTCAACCGAAAGTATTGACCAGCCTTGCATAGATCTTCGCAGCCTGGTCGGCGGCAATGCAGCCTCTGGCACACTTTTTACAGTGGCTGCAAAGATTCGCATCAATTTTCATGGTCTCTGCTACGGTAATTGCCCCTCGACTGCAGTTCTTCTCGCAGATCCTGCATCTCGTGCATAACTGGGTGCGCAGGACCGTCTCGCAGACATCTTGTAGCAGCTCCTCTGCCTGCTCTTTGCCGGCAATGATCAGAATCTGTCCGTTGGCAAAGACTGTGACCCTTCCTTTTTCGGTCTTTATCACCGCTGCTCCCAGATCTTCTGCATATTTCACCTCGCCCAGGATATTGAGGGCCGAAGCTACAGAGGAAAAAGGATGATTCTGGGGGGCGCATAAATTCGCCTCAATGGAGTACTGTAGACCGCAAGGCGATCTGCCCCGGACCGCTTGCATTGCAATCTCCTTCTTCTCAGATATGCCAGCTAAAAGAACGATATTATGCTCCTTTGCCATCTCGAGCATCTTGGGGGGATGCCTCTTCCAGCGCCAAAAACCCCAATCGATGTATCTATTATCCAGGTCATTCTCATCTGCCCATTCTCGTAAAGATGCCGTCCACCGGTCATAAAGCAGGGGATGCGTCACTCTCAGGCCGGCAAACTCTGATTGTAGCGCGGCCGGGCACAGCCAGCAGCCTATGCGCTCGAAGTCCTCCTCATAAAGGGGATTAGGCAGCATTTTATTCCAGCGGATGTAGAGCATGACGTCAATTGCCCGCCAGTTTCTGATGGGCGCCAGGGTGGTTTGGCTGGGAACGTAAGGATTTCTCTCCACCGCCTTGATGGTCGAACGGTTGAAGGATTCATAGATGCGCCGCCCTTCAATGGTCACGCAGCCCCTGGGGTAATGCTCTTTAAGAAAAGCCGTCATTGGACCTAGCTTGTTGGTCTTACAGCACCAGCGAAAATCTTTGGCAGGTGGGCCAAAGCTCTTCACCTGCTCAAAAAAGTCGCTTTTTCCTTTGATCTCCTGCAGTCGCAGCTTCTGAGCAGCGCACAGCTCATGCACATATTCCACGGTCTCGGGAAATTCCAGACCGGTATTAATGAAGAGGACCTCTGGTCGGGATAATACTTTCTGGGCAAGGCAAAGGCAGGCCAGACTGTCTTTTCCCCCGCTGAAGGAGATGTTTACTGGAAGACGGTTTTTGGACAGATATTTCTTGATCTCATTTATTGCTGCCTTCTCCATGCCTTTTAGGGCTTGCTCATTAGCGGAGACTATATCCTCAAGGGATGGCCTATTCTCGCTAAAAGCAAAATCGCTCTTCGTCACATCCTTGATGCGAATGGAAAGCGCTCCGTCTGCCTTTCTGCGGACTATGCCAACGCCGGAAAATTTCCCAATTTTCAGAGCGACGTTCTGGCCTTCTTTCCGGACTGATGGCCCGCTTATAATCTTCTCCTCTGCCAGCCACTTGCCTTTTATGTGGCCTTTTAATATAGAGTCGTCACATACCACCAGGCCGCTCTTTGCTCTGCTGCAAATCAGCACTGCCCCAGCAGTCTCTAAATCCAGCTTGTGGCATCCGGATGCGACATCAAACCAGAGCGTTGCTATATGCTGACCTTCTAGGATCACCTGATCGCGACGATCCAATCCGGCAATTTTATTGAGCAGGATTATCCTGCCTTCCAGGAAATCTGCGCAGCTGTAATTTTGAGTGAAAAGCGAGGATAGAAGCTCCTTTGCCGCCCTGGAACAGAAACGGATGTCTCCTGGCGGCGCCAGCTCTATTTTGCGGCCAAAGCTATGGCAGACTGAGCATCTTTCAGCCAAAAGGGGGATGCTGCATTTTTCGCACCAGAATAGCTCGCTCTTGCCAGGAGAAAATGTCTTGCTGGAATTATGCATGGATCTATTTGAGGTAAATCCAGGATATATTTAACTTGTTGGATCGCGAAGGGCGGAGCGGGAAGTCCCCATCCTTCAGGGTGGGGATGAAAGCGGAGCCCTTTGCCATGATTACTTTCGCGTCGCCCTCAACTAATATAAATTATAGGCATGCATATCTGTATTCGTATGATGATCTGCTATAAGTATCCTATCTTCCCTAACAAGGTCACTGCATGGATGCTAGCGGAGAATATGGATGCTTGTAGGTGGCTTTATAATCGACTTCTCCAAGACCTGAATGAAGCAAAAGAAAAAGGCATCAAGCTCAAGACCTACGATACTCAGAATATGATCCCATCTATGAAGCTTGAGAATTCAAAGCTGAATTGCGTCTATTCCAAAGTCCTACAGATGGTAAATTACACTCTTTGGTCTAACATCAAAGGGCTCGCAGCGTCTAAGAAGAATGGTCGGAAGATCGGTCATATTCGCTTCAAAGGCTATGGCTGGTACAACACCCTGAATTATAACCAGTCAGGCTTCAAAATCGATCAAGATCATGGCTTATTGCACCTCTCCAAGATCGGAGAAATGCGGATCAAGATCTATCGAAAGATCGAAGGTTGCATCAAAGCCGTCATAATCAAGAGAGAAGGCGAGAGATGGTTTGCCATAATCCAATCTGAACAGGAACCACATCCGCTGCCAGAAACGGAGGAAGCAGTAGGTCTGGATGTCGGTTTGACTTCATTCGCGGTTGATTCCGAGGGCAATGAGATAGAGAATCCAAGATGCGCCGAGAAATCTGCTGATAAAATGGCAAAGCTGCAACAGAGTCTAGCCAGAGCGGTAAGAGGATCGAATAATTATAGGTCTCTTAAGGACAAAATCGCTAAGCTGCATAAGAGAATCAACTGCCAACGAGACGATTTCCTGCATAAGTTATCCCGGACCTATGTCAATAGTTTTGATATCATCTGCGTTGAGGATCTTGATATCAAAAGTCTGAAAGAGAAAGGCCATAACAATGGTATGCATCGCAGTATTCATGATGCATCCTGGTCCAAATTCATATTCATGCTTTCGTACAAGGCTCAAAGTGCTGGTCGAAAGCTGATAAAAGTAGATCCCAGGAACACCACCCAAAGGTGTTCAGCTTGTGGAAGCATCGTAAAGAAAGATCTGTCGGTACGAGTACATGAGTGCCTTTATTGCGGATTCTCGTGTGACCGAGACTGCAATGCTTCCAGGAACATACTCATCACAGGGATGGAACAGCCCGTTGTGCCCATAGAACCAAAACCGCTACATCACATATCAGTGAGGCAAGTTTTGGCGATGAAATGGGAAGCCGCGCCCTTCAGGACGCGGTAGTTCACTCACTTTCATCGGTCTAGGTCGAGAAGTATTATGCCAGCAAAAGATAACTGGATTTGAATATCGAAAGAGTTAAATACTATGATGATTACATTGTTATTATTAATATTATGTAGGACCCAAACCAAACAATGAAACGGCGCAGGGGCTTTTCTGCTACCCTCAGGCCATCCCCTCACCCTGGGCCGTTTTATTCTCTTAACTCATTAAGGACGATTTTATAAATTAATTTAAAAAAGTTAATTTGGTTTCTAGTTAAAATTGGGGCCACTTCGGCATGTTGATATCTGTGTACCAGAAGGTGCCATACCATGCGTCGACTCCCAGATGCATATTCTCCCAGGGGTATCGTTTCTCCTTTTTATCGGTTTTTTCTAAGGTATAGATCGAGTCTGAATAATCGGAGTCAGGACAGATATGTCTTGGGCATTTTACAATCTCTGGTGGAGAGATAATTGTATTAGTTGCCTCGCTTCCGATGATCTCCAGATCCACTTTTTCCATACCTGAAGATGTGATCTTCGTATTATCGGTTGAGCTTCCCACGATATCCACAACAATTGATCCCGGACCGCCAAATGCATAGGCACTGCAAGCCGAAAGCATAAGCGCTAAAGCTAACAGAATGGATTTCCTCAACATCATTCCCCTCCAGCAAAT
>JAQTXY010000231.1 GCA_028688535.1 Methanothrix sp.
CTTTGGGCTCGGATACGGGTGGATCGGTGCGCTGTCCTGCATCCTTTTGCGGCATTGTGGGACTCAAGCCCACCTACGGTCTGGTCTCACGCTACGGATTGGTGGCCTATGCCAACTCTCTGGAGCAGATCGGCCCGCTGACCCGTACGGTAGAGGATACCGCTCTTCTCATGGAGGTTATATCCGGGCACGACGAGAGGGATTCCACATCCGCCCAAGGAGAGCGTCGTAGTTATTTGTCCGGGCTGCAGGGCGGCGTGGCCGGCTTGAAGATCGGCATTCCCAAGGAGTACTTTGGTGAAGGAGTAGATCAGGACGTAGAAAAGGCGGTTTGGGAGGCGATTTCCACCCTTGAGTCATTAGGCGCATCCTGGAAAGAGGTAAGCCTGCCACACACACGCTATGCTCTGGCAGCCTACTACGTTATCGCCATGAGCGAGGCTTCGTCCAACTTAGCCCGCTTCGATGGCCTGCGCTATGGCTCCCGGCTGGGCGAGGACAAGGATTGGCATACCACCTTCTCGTCCATTCGCGCCCAGGGCTTCGGCCCGGAGGTCAAAAGGCGCATAATTTTAGGGACATATGCCCTCTCAGCCGGATATTACGGACGATACTATCTTAAAGCGCTCCAGGTGAGGACGCTGATCAAGGAGGACTTCTTGCATGCTTTCAAGGATGTAGATATTCTGGCCAGTCCGACCATGCCCATTCCTGCCTTCAAGATCGGCGAGCGCATCAATGATCCACTGTCGCTTTATATGGCAGATGTCTTCACTGTGCCTATCAATCTGGCTGGGGTGCCGGCCATATCTGTTCCCTGCGGTTTCTCCGGGCGGCTGCCCATCGGCTTGCAGCTTATGGGGCCGCACTTCGGCGAGGCGGCGGTGCTTCGCACTGCGGCAGCCTTTGAGGCGGCTACTCCCTTCCATGAGGCAAAACCGGAGGTGATTTAGATGGAAGATGTCATCATCGGCCTGGAGATTCATGTGCAGCTCAACCGTCTGCAGTCCAAGATGTTTTGCGGCTGCTCGACCGCCTACCACGACTCTCCACCCAACAGCCACACCTGCCCAGTCTGCCTGGGACTGCCCGGCTCCCTGCCGGTGATCAACCGCAAAGCTGTGGAGTACGGCATCAAGGTAGGCCTGGCACTTAACTGCAAGATCGAGGAGGAGACGTTCTTCTACCGCAAGAACTACTACTACCCCGATCTGCCCAAGGGATTTCAGATAAGCCAGTACGACTATCCTCTGGCCACCAACGGCCACATCATGATTTTAGGTGACGATGGAAGCGAGCGGAATATCCGCATCAACCGGGCGCACATGGAGGAGGACCCAGGGCGCCTCGTGCATGCCGGAACCATTGACAAGGCCAAGTACACCATGGTGGACTACAACCGCTGCGGCATGCCCTTACTGGAAGTGGTAACCGAGCCGGACCTGTGCTCACCTAAGGAGGCGCGCGCTTTCCTGGATAAGCTGAAGAGCATTCTCGAGTATCTGGATGTCTTCGATGGCTCACTGGAAGGTTCCATGCGGGTGGATGCCAACATCTCCCTGAAGGGCGGCGACCGCTCCGAGGTCAAGAATATCTCCGGATTCAAGGGCGTGGAGAAGGCCCTCTCCTACGAGATCACCCGGCAGAAGAATCTGCAGAGAAGAAACATCAAGGTGGTCCAGGAGACCCGTCACTTCGATGAGTTGAGAAACATCACCGTATCCATCAGGAGCAAGGTGGGAGCGCACGATTACCGCTACTTCCCAGAGGCCGATCTGGCAGTACTGCGCATTGCCTCCTGGGTGCCGGACATCCGGGCGACGCTGCCTGAGCTACCCGACGTCAAGCGGGAGAGGTTTGTCAAGCAGTACGGCCTGGCTGACGATCATGCCAAATCCCTCACATCGGAGATCAAGCTGGCCAACTTCTATGAAGCCGTGGCCGCGCAGGCCGCGCCCAAGCTGGCTGCTGTCTGGATCGCGGATGTGCTCAAGGGCGAGCTGAACTACCGGGACCTGACCATCGAGAGCTTCCGAGAAGATCACATGGCGGAGATCGTGCAGATGCTTGAGAAGAGTTCGATCACCGAGGACGGGGCGGTGCAGATCATACGTGCTCTGCTGGACAAAAAGGGCGGCTCGCCTCAGGAGATTGTCAAAGCTTTGGGCCTAGGCAGGGCAGAGGATGATGCCGTGCAAAAAGCGGTGCGTGAAGCCGTGGCGGAGAGCGCCGCGGCGGTGGCCGACTACCGGGCAGGCAGCGAGAGGGCCCTCAACTTCATCGTGGGACTGGTCATGAAGAAGACGCGCGGCAAAGCCGATGCCGGCGAGGTGCACCGGCTGGTGAAAGAAGAGGTGGAGAGAGCCTAGGAAAAATGATGCGGCCCGTCTCGACGGACCGCATGGCAAAAATGCGTTTTGAACCAAAGCCTGCTCTTTAGGCAGTCTTGGCGATCTTCAAGCTGTCCAGGAGGCTCCTGGCGATGGCATCATCCCATTCCGATATCCAGGGGCCGATTACTCTAACCTGGGTCTTGCCCACGTAGACCGGGCCGCATTCGCATTTCTCGCTGTCCAGCCAATAGACATACTCGAAGCTGGTCTCATTCTCGATCATCTGAAGGTTCTCATCATAGATGGGCAGTCCAAAGCCGATTACCCCTTCTCTTCCATCGATGGCGCCTATCTCCACAGATGCATCAGGGTCATCTGTGACTTTGCTCGCCAAAACCTCTTTTAAGGAATTAAGTGTGGCATCCTCCACCTCATTGAGCTCAGATATGTAAATTCCCAGAGTGCTCATGCCGGCAAAGTCGATCATCACCGTGTAGCCTGTGCTCATATTGGTCTCTGCCGGCCCGAGAGCCTCTATTGTATGATTTTCAGTGGTGTTGAGGTCAAATGATACCTCAAATGGTCCCGCAGATATCTTCTCTGTGGCGGCGGATGCCACAGATGCTGCGGCCAGGAACAGTATCATTCCTAAAACGGCGGATATCTTCATGGTTATTACCTCATATCTTAAGGCAGTTAGATTTTTCTCCATATAATTCTTTCGTTTTGGATTTATACGCAAAAACTATATACCGTAGATCTTCGAATATGAATGCCACAAGAACTCGTGACTGTTAAAAATTGCAACATTCGAGCCAAATCAAGAATTACGGCAGTTGAACGACAATGATTAAAAAAATGGCTGAAAAGCAGAAAACTGCAAAAATAGCCAATCCCCAATCGCAAAAAAAAGAGAGGCTTACGATCGTTTATACGAAGGCGCCACTGGGAAAACCGGTGTCCTCAAGAGCGGGCTATTGCCTTCAACAGGTGGCACAAATTAAGATGGGCTCTTTCCATCGTTTGCAGGGATCAAACACTGATGAATTATTAAAAGAGATCCTGGCTGGATATAGCCAGACTCCCCCGGAGAGATGAGATACGTGAACAAGGATATCATTAAGGTTCTACTAATTGAAGATAATGAGATAGATGCGAGGCTCATCAAGGAGTATTTAAAGAATGCTTCGCGCCATGAAGAAAATGAAACCTACCATATTGTTTTTGATTTGACAATGAAGAGTAGTCTCTCTTCCGGTATGGAGTTTTTGAGCACAAACGATGTAGACGCCGTGCTCCTGGACTTGAACCTTCCTGACAGCTTTGGATTAGACACATTCTTTAATATTTATAAAAATAAGCCGAAAATCCCAATTTTAATCTTGACCGGCCTAAGCGATAGGGAACTGGCTGTGAGAGCGGTCCGGGAAGGCGCAGGGGACTATTTGGTCAAAGGAGAAGTTGACGACAGACTGCTTCGCCGTTCCATCAGCTATGCCATCGAGCGGAAAAAATCTGAGGAAGAGCTTCTCTTAGCCCAGAGCAATCTGGAGAAGAAGGTTCAAGAGAGGACCATAGAATTGAAAGAGAGGTACGATGAGATTGAACAACTGGTCTATGCCATCTCTCATGACCTCATTTTGCCGCTGGTGACCATCAAAGGATTCTTGGGCTATCTCAAGAAAGATATTGCATCCTGCGGCAGGCAAAGGATTGAGATCGATCTGGGTCTGATCGGAGATGCTGTTGAGAGAATGGAAGCCCTATTGGTCAGGGCCCTGGATGTATCGAGCATTGGCAAGCTATCCAATAAGAGAGAGATGGTTTCCTATGGCGAAATTGTTCAGGAAGCCTTGAGTCTGACGGCTGATAAGATCAGCGCCAGCGAAGCCAGGGTCATCATGGCAAATGATTTTCCCATGGTTAACGTGGATCGGGCCAGGATTGTGGATGTCCTGGTGAACTTGATCGAGAATTGTATCAGGTATGCGGGTGATATCCGTCCGCAACAGATAGAATTTG
>JAQTXY010000232.1 GCA_028688535.1 Methanothrix sp.
CGAGCAGTGTCGTCTTGCCAGCGCTGTTGGGACCGCCGATGACCACGTATTCGCCCCTATCTACACATAGTGATAGATCCCTGATGACAGCCTTCTCGCCCCCCTCATAGGCCGTGTAGATGCCCTTTAGGTCAATGACGCTCAAATCCACTCGCCTTAGCCCTAGATTATGTCGGCTGTGAATAGCTTGTCATCGGACATGTGGTACATATCCTCGGCCAACCTCTCGATAAGCAGGCCCTCATTCTCCCCGCCCTGGGGCGGGAAGCTGATCTGCCTGGGAATGAGGAAGATCTTTCTCTCGCCGCAGACAAATTCGCACCTGATCTCATCGCAGGCCACAATCTCGATGTTCCTCTTGCCGAGCGTGCAGCCGCTTCCGATCTGAATGCCGTCGGCCAGACACGATTGGGGTGGCACACCCTTGCAGAAGACGACAGCTTTCATCTGAAAAGGGTCGCTGCAAAAATGTTGCCGGACGTATCTGCCCATCCTGTAGCCCAGGACGATATAAGGACCGAGATGGCCGTGAAACGCTGCCAGATCCTCAATGGAATTTTCCTTGTCTATGCCAGTGTATTTACATGCGGATGCTACATGGTTCATGATCAAATAGCCCCCATTAGCTGAACTTGTTCTACATGCAATATGTTACGTATTAAATCCTTGCGCGCAGAAGTTAATACTACGGCCAGAGTAGTATTAAGGGGGAGTGCATATATCAAATTTGCTCATGCAACGCCATCCTCCCCCCCAAGCAAAAGTTAGCGGTTAATTCATTGCCAGTCGAAAGCAAGAGAAACCGTTGCATATTCAAATTATCTTCATCTCATACACTTCTATTCTTGTAATATAATTTATTAACAATTATTTTTACAATATTAATATCTAGTGTTACTTTAATCAAAAAGCTTATTAATATTGCCGATTCAGCAACTAAACGGTCTTTGAAAAAGAGAGGAATCGAGAATGCAAGAGAGCAAGATAGAATTAATGATTCAGGGCCACGAGATATGGCTGGAAAAGTCTAATGCAATAGGAGAAGATGTAGAGCTTGCCCTGGTGTTCGGCCACAATATGCGCCAAGACGGAATTGCAGACGCCAAGAGACTGAAGGCATTCAATTATCATCCTGACGGCAGCAAATGCGAACTCAACCTTATTCCTGAGGAAAAACGCTATCTTTTAAGATTCCAGGCGGATAAAAAAGGATCATATGCAGTCGTAGTGGACATGGAATCGTCGATACTGTGCAAGACCAAAGACGGAAATAAGAAAGGACCGCGTTCTCAATTCAAGGATGTCACCTACGCCGGAGCCTTCCACCAGATGGCCAAGACCCTCTGTCCAGTAGGTGGCGATGGAGGATACGATAGTAGCCAGGTCGTGCACGGCATTCTGGAAGCAGTTCCCAGCAAGCCCTGGTGTCAGGTAGGCCAGGAAGCGGAGCTGCGGGTATTTTATGAAGGAAAACCACTGCCATTTGAAGATGTTAAAGCAGTCTCTCAGAAAGCTGGAAAGGAGATGGCCCTTGTTAAGACCGACGAGCAGGGCAAGGTTCGAATTCCCGTAACTACAGATGGTGAATGGATGTTTCTGGTAAGGCACAAAGATCCTACCAAGAAGGTAGCCGATATGTTTGATGAGTCCGTCTTTGTCAGCACTCTGGTCATGGAGGCCAGATAGAAGCCATAAAGCGAATCCTCTATCTTATTTTCCTTTTTTTCCAATGGAAATGCCATTTTGTAAATTCTGCTTAATTGGAGGACGATTGTGCCGCCACCATCTGGGTATATTTTCCTTGCAAGGCCATCAGATCCTCATGTCTGCCGCGTTCTGCAACCCCACCATCATTCAGGACGAATATTTCATCAGCATCCACCACAGTGCTTAGGCGGTGAGCAATCATTATAGTCATGCGTCCCTCTCTTTGCTCCATCAATGTATCCTTGATCGCCGTCTCGTTCTCTGCATCCAAACTGGAGGTGGCCTCGTCCAGGATGAGTATGGGCGCCCCCTTCAGCAGAGACCGGGCGATGGCGATCCTCTGCCGCTCTCCTCCGCTCAGGCGCACGCCTCTCTCCCCCACCTGGGTATCATAACCCCTGGGCAGGGAGGCAATAAAATCATGGATACGGGCTTTGGTAGCAGCCTCTTCCACCTCGGCATCGCTTGCTCCGGCTCGTCCCAGACGAATGTTTTCTCTAACACTATCACTGAAGAGGAAGACATCCTGAGAGACGAGGGAAAACAGCCCGCGCAGCTCCGGCAGGGGATAGCAGCGCAGGTCTTTTCCTCCCAGCAATATCCTTCCGGTCTCAGGATCTTTGAGAAGCTGTTGAGCCAGTTTCCGATTGCGGTGCTGGAAGTGTGCGGGAAATGTTGGTTATGGCTTTTCCGGTGCGTTCATGCAGGCGGGTTTCTATCTGCGCCAGAAGTACCGCCCGGCTCCATCCATTCTCGATGCATGCCCGAATATACCATTCCCGCAGATCAGGTTCTTTGAGCCTGGTTATGATTACCACATTGTGCCACCAGGGCAATTGTCCAGCAAGCTGCTGGACTATTTGCTCGCTCTGGTAAGCCTCAGCAAAGGCTCGGATGGATGCGAGACAGGTTAAAATAGATTTAGGCTTGAATGAGAAATGTTTTGGAGAAAAACACCTAGATTCGGGTTAAGTTGGGTGCCTCTCCTGCCCACTTGGTAGCACTCGGGCCAAATGAAGCGCGGATACGGCTACGAGGGCCGGAATAGAATTGGACATGCAGTTGGTGAATTCATGGACAAAAAACTGAGCATCTCTGATCGCCTGGCAGGTTCGATCCAGCTTGACGACCAGAAGCTGATTGATGAGATCATCAAGTCGGAAATCTGGAATTACGATGATGATAACGAATGCCATAACCCGGTCGATGCAGCTCGCCTGTGGCAGAGCCAAAATCCTGGAAAGGGCGATTACAGCAAAGAGCGCTCTCATGTGTGTGATCTTGGAATTGACGAGATCTTTCAGGGAATCAAGAGGATGAAGAAAGAGAAAATAGGAGGCCGCTAAGATGACTAATGATATTGCAGGTGACCAGACCGCAGCTCGCAGGCAATCCAAAACCCGTCAGTTTTACGGCTTTATGGGCGAGACCAATTACAATGAGGCGTTTATTGAAGAGCTATATCGCGATTGTGAGGAGAGCGGATATGAGGGCTGCGATATTCCCCTGCAGCGAGATGAGCGGATAGTCCTCGATCCCCGGATCGCGCACGGCAGGCCTGTTATAAGAGGAACGCGGGTTCCTGTAGCCGTCATCCTGGGCGCGCTGGCCGGAGGCATGCAGATCGATGAGACGGCTCGAGAGTATGGGTTAGAGCAGGAGGATGTGCGGGCGGCGATCAGGTATGCGGCCAGGATCGTGTCTCAATTAGCTATTTAATCCCAGCAATCTTATGGAATTACATGTCAGGTCAAACAACTCCAAGATCAAAGAACGTGCAAGAGAAATCTTCAAATAAAATTGAAGGTCTGAGCCCTGGCGAGAGACAGCGCCTTGAAGAAAGCATGCGGCGTAACGAAAAACTCATGAAGCGCTTAGCCGAAATGTGAGCGCTCAGAGTTGAGCGGTATTTTTCAGAATCCAGATTTTGACTTCATCGACCTGACATTGGTAACTGGCGATTCTCAGGAGCATTTTGATTATTCTCTCTTCTTTTGCGATGATGGCATATCCTTCACTGCTCAGTATCAATTCGGCAATTTGAAAGGCGGATCTCTTGTTTCCATCCAGGAATGGGTGGCAGTTAGCTACGATATGCAGAGCGAGAGCCGCTTTGCGAAAAAGATCAGACTCTGCATTTATCTGATCGACAAGGTAATCGATCGTCCCCTGGCAAAGAACTCCATCTATTCCGCCAAAATTGCTGATTATCAGCTCGTGGATGTCCAGGATTTTCTCAGAAGTGAGGATCATGATCGCCACCATTGCATGAGTTGGCATCATTACTACTAACTTGCGGTGCCAGGTGGGCACCCGCCCACCCGCGGGAGCGCGCTGGCGTGCGGGCGCGTGCCCGGGGCGGCGTGGCAGCCCGGCGGCGGAAATCCGGGGCGCGGAGGAAGAGCGCGGTCGGGCCCCTGCTGGGGGGAGCGCCGCCGTGGCGGAGACGGCCCGAGGGCCTGGGCCGCAGGGGCAAGGGCGCTGGGTAGTGGAGGACGCTGGCAAAGAGGGCATGACCAGGTGGTAGCCGAAGCGCGGAGCGATGGGATTTGTTATCCGATCGTGAGCGCGGCCATTGATGACCAGAAATCATTAAAAGAAGGAGTGCAATAGTACTGATAACATGACTGAAGCCGTGATGGTTGAG